>JAUNRD010000230.1:2323-3901 GCA_030535815.1 Clostridia bacterium | reverse complement strand
AGAGCCTGCAAAGGATCAGAGAATATATTACTTCAACACAAAGGAAATTATGGGGAATAAGTACGGAACACCTTCTCCCATTCCTTTCAGAATTATGGATCAGGCAATAGGTTTTCCTCTTGATATAAAAATCCGTTGTAACGGCGAATATTCTTACAGAATTACAAACCCCATGCTTTTTTATACAAATGTATGTGCAAATGTAGAAGATCATTTCACAAGAGATGAAATTGACGGTCAGCTTAAGTCTGAACTTCTTACTGCACTTCAGCCTGCAATGTTCAAGATTTCGCAGAACAATATCTACTACGGAGCAATTCCTGCATATACCATGCAGCTTGCGGATGAATTAAACGAGCTTTTATCCTCCAAGTGGAGAGACAGACGCGGTGTTGAAATTGTTGAGTTCGGTGTGTCGACAGTAAATGCGACAGAAGAAGACGAAGCGCGAATTCAGGAATATCAGCGTTCTGCCGCTATGGGAAGAGATGCTTCTATGCTCAGAGGACATATGGCAGGTGCAACAGCCCAGGCTATGAATACTGCTGCGGCAAATGAAAATGGCGCGATGACAGGATTTATGGGTATGGGTATGGCAGGCAATATGATGGGCAATATGGCAGGAATGATGCAGGGCGCAACCACAAGCGGTGATACGATGGTAAATCAGAAAGTCGGCGGTGGATGGAAATGCGAATGCGGCGCCGAAAATACGGGAAAATTCTGTGCCGAATGCGGAAAGCCTAAGCCGGCAGAGGGCTGGACTTGCAGCTGCGGTGCGGTAAACAAGGGCAAGTTCTGCGCTGAATGTGGTGCGAAAAAGCCTGAAGGTGCTCCTTTATATAAGTGCGATAAATGCGGATGGACACCTTCTGACCCGGCTAATCCTCCCAAGTTCTGTCCCGAATGCGGCGACGTGTTTGACGAAAATGATAAGTGAAAAAGCAGGGCCGAAGCCCTGCTTTTTTCTTATTTACCGTGTTGCCAAACGAATAAAATTGTGCTATAATAATATTGACTTAATTGCCTGATAGGAGGTGTAAATTATGACTGAAGTGGTTGCGGCACTGATTTGGGATAACGATAAGTTTTTAATATGTCAGCGTCCCGAAAATAAAGGAAATGCACTGCTTTGGGAATTTGTGGGCGGCAAGGTTGAAAAGGGCGAAACAAAGGAAGAAGCGCTTATTCGCGAATGCAGAGAGGAGCTTTTAATAACCCTTTCCGTGGGCGATGAGTTTATGGATGTAGTGCACGAATATCCCGATATCACGGTGCATCTTACCTTGTTCAACGCCGAAATTAAAGAAGGTGTTCCTGAAAAAACAGAGCATAACGATATAAAATGGATAACGGTTGATGAAATAGATGATTTTGACTTCTGTAAAGCTGACACGGCAATACTTGAGAAGATTAAAAATCATAAAAAGAAATAAGGTGTATATATGGAAATAAGATATGCTGATGAAAAAGACGCAGGGCTTATTCTGGAGTTTATAAAAGAGCTTGCGGAATATGAAAAAATGTCCTCTGAGGTTGTGGCAACAGAGGAACTTCTTAAAGAATGGATTTTTGAAA
>JAUNRD010000230.1:0-2313 GCA_030535815.1 Clostridia bacterium | reverse complement strand
AGAGGTTATCTTTGCCTTGGAAGACGGGAAAGAGGTTGGATTTGCTCTCTTTTTCCATAACTTTTCCACCTTTCTCGGAAGGGCGGGGATTTACCTTGAGGATTTGTTCGTGAAACCGGATTTCAGGGGTAAGGGCTATGGAAAAGGCCTTCTTAAAAAGCTTGCGGCGATTGCTAAGGAACGAGGATGTGGAAGGCTTGAATGGTCCTGTCTTGACTGGAATAAGCCAAGCATTGATTTCTATTTGTCTTTGGGAGCAAAGGTTATGGATGAGTGGACGGTATACAGAATAGCAGGAGAAACCCTGAATAAATTTTCGGAGGAATGACATGATAAATAAATTACTTAAAAGTGTTTTGGATCAGGACACAGCACCCGTTGTTGTATGTGATATTGATGATTGTATCCGTTATATGAATCCTTGCGCCGTAAAGCGCTATCATAAGGATTTAACGGGTGAAAGCATTAAAAAATGCCATCCTCCCAAGGCAAACGAAATGATTGACAAGGTTGTTTCCTGGTTTAAGAAAAGCAAGGATAACAATATTGTTTATACCTATCGGAATGACGAAGAAAACAAGGATGTTTATATGGTTGCCCTTCGCGATGATAACGGCACTTTAATTGGCTATTATGAAAAGCACGATTACAGAAACAGGGAAACAGCAAAACTTTATGAAATGAAATAAAAGGAGACAGAATTATGAAAATTGCAGTAACTTATGAAAACGGAGAAATATTCGGACACTTCGGTCACACTGAGCAGTTTAAGGTGTATGAGGTTGAGAATGGTAAAATAGTTTCATCTGAAATTTTGGACACAAACGGAAGCGGCCACGGAGCACTCGCAGGCTTTCTTCAAAACCTTGGCGTTGATGTTCTTATCTGCGGAGGAATAGGCGGCGGTGCGCAGATGGCTTTGGCATCTTGCGGTATCAGGCTCTTTGGCGGAGTTTCGGGAAACGCGGATAAGGCGGTTGAAGCCTTCCTTTCAGGCTCATTAAATTATGACCCCGATGCAAAATGCGATCACCACGGCCACGAACACGGTGAAGGCCATAATTGCGGAGAGCATAATTGCGGCGGAAACTGCCATAATTAAAGCAACAGACAGTTGCTTGATAAAACAGACAGCAGAAAGTATAATTGGCGTGAGGTGATTTTATGGAAACAAAAGATATTTTAATAAAGCTCAGAAACGAAAAAGGGCTTACACAGGATGCATTGGCAGAAAAAGTATTCGTTACACGTCAGGCGGTATCCCGATGGGAAACAGGGGAAACTCAGCCCAACACCGAAACGCTGAAATTGCTTTCAAAGCTTTATGATGTGTCTATAAACACCCTTTTGGGCTCACCGAGAAAGCTTATCTGCCAGTGCTGCGGTATGCCTCTGGAGGATTCTGTTACAAGCAGGGAAACCGACGGCTTCTTCAATGAAGAATACTGCAAGTGGTGCTATGCCGACGGCGAATATATGTATCACAATATGGACGATCTGATTGACGTTTGCGTAGGTCATATGGCAAACGAAACGCTTTCTGAAGATGATGTCCGAGCATACTTAAAAGAAACCCTGCCGAAGCTTGATTACTGGAAGCGGTATAAAGAGCTTGGCGGTGACGGGGCTTTTGAAGAATTCAAAAAAGTTCTTATTGACGAAATAAACGATTTGCACATTGAAGGAATGCCGCTTCTTACAAAGCTTAATGCTCTTGTAGGAGGATATATAAACCTTGAATACAGACTTCCGAGCGGTAAAACCGTTAAGTTTTTAGATGACGGTGCGACATATCTCGGCAATCAGCTTGAAAGCGAATTCGGCGGCAGATGCTTCGGCATTGCGGCAAATATGGATTTTATTCTCATTTGCACATACGAAGAAAACGGAGAAAACCCCGAGCTTGTTATGTATAAAAAGAGATAAATTTTTATGGTGGTAGAGGGGCGTAATGACTAAAAAATTATTAATGCAGGCGATAACTAAAGTCTTTTCGGGAATTGTTTTGGTTGGAATTTTGATATTTGCACCTGCCGGTACATTTTCTTTTTCCGGCGGCTGGATTCTTATGGGAGTTTTGTTTATTCCTATGCTTATTGCAGGAACTATAATGATGTTTAAAAATCCCGAACTGTTAAAAAGGCGCCTTAAAGCAAAAGAAAAACTTAAAAAGCAAAGCGTAATTGTGCTTTTAAGCGGAATTATGTTTTCTATCGGGTTTATCATTGCGGGCCTTGGAGTAAGGTTTTCCTGGTATTTACTGCCTGAAGGAGTTATGATTGGTGCATCAGCTTTATTTTTGCTTTCGTATCT
>JAUNRD010000229.1 GCA_030535815.1 Clostridia bacterium | reverse complement strand
GATGTATATCCTTATTGCCGGCTGATGCCATCAAAAGCCATTCAGAATAGCTTTTGCACGCTAAAACATCTTCAGGAGTAACTGCGGAACTTATTTCAGGGAGAACAAAGTGATCCTCGTTTTTGGTCAGGGTTTTTGAAGCAACTATTTCAAGATGCTCTCTGGCTCTCGTGAGAGCAACGTAAAGAATACGGAGCTCTTCTGATACACATTCATCCTTAAGAGTCTGTGAAATTGCCGTATTTACCGGAATCCTGAATTTGGTTCTGTCTTCGGTAAAAGCACTTATTCCTATACCCAGATCCTTGTGGATCAATAAATCCCCCGAATAATCTTTTGTGCTGAATTTATTTTCTGCACGACCTAAAAATACTATCGGAAATTCAAGTCCTTTGCTTTTATGAATGCTGAGTATTCTTACAGCATCCAGGGAATTTGATACAGAGTCGGCAGTAATACCGTCTTCACCCAGAGACATTTTATCCACATACCTTAAAAAATTGAAGAGCCCCTTATAAGAAGATTCGTCACTCTTTTTTGCCATGGTTTGCAAAAGAGCTATGTTTGAAAGATGGGATTCACTGTCAGGCATGGCGCTGACATAGGAGGTGAAGTGGGTTTCTTCAATGAGCATAGATAAAAAATCGCTCACGCCTATAAGGGATGCTTCCGTGCGCCATTTATCCAGCATTAGTATAAAGCGCAGGCACTTTTTGTCGGGATTATCTTTATCAAAAGCTGCTTCCCTGACAGCTTCGTATAAATATTTTTTTCTTTTCAGAGCAAGAGATGCCAGAAGATTTTCGTCAAAATTAAAAATAGGGGAGCGAAGAGCGCAGACAAGACTTATGTCCTGCAAAGGGTTATCTGTTATTCTTAAAAGCGAAAGCAGAATCTGTACCTCAATACAGTCGAAAAAGGCTGAATCAAGGTCTGTGTATACAGGGATGCCGTGAAGATGCATTGCTTCTTCAAAAACGGCAGCCTGATTTTTCGGAGTTCGTAAAAGAAGGGCGATGTCCTTGTAGGTAACAGGCCTGAATCCTGATATCTCCTTGTCATAAACCATAGTGCCGTTATTTATGAAGTTATTGATTTTCTTTGCAACATAGTTTGCCTGAAGGGCATATTCTTCTTTTGAAGAAGTGCCGTTTTCGGCGATAAGCATGGTAAAGTTGCAGGCAGGAGAGTCAAGAGGCTCAGTATAATAAGAACTTCCGCAATCAAGACGCTCAGTTCCTTCGTACGCCACTTCTCCCGCTTCCTTTGACATAAGAAGATCGAAAACCGAATTTACGGCATCGAGTATTTCCTTGCGGCTTCTGAAGTTCTGTGATAATGCAATTTTTATATCCTTATCCTCAGCTGTTGCCTTATCAACTTCGGTGAAAGAATCGGATTTTTCGCCGAATATCTTTTTCGGGTTGGTCATCCTGAATTTATATATGCTCTGCTTCATATCTCCAACCATGAAAAGATTGGGCTTTCCTTTTGACTTTCCTGAAATCATATTCAGTATAGTTTCCTGAACATCGTTTACATCCTGATATTCGTCTACGAAAATATCGGTATATTTATCTCTGATTTCATTTGCAGCAGCTGAAGGGATAATATTTCCTTCTTCATCACGCGTGGTGAGAATTTTTATGGTCAGGTGTTCAAGATCGCTGAAGTCAAGAACATTTTTTTCTGCTTTTTTTAAGGCATAAAGCTCCATTGCCTTCTGAGCTACAGAGACGATTGTGCTGACTGCAGGCTTCATGGAGCAGGAATGGGAAAGAGCCTCATCATAAGGGAGATTTATATATTCTTTGATCAGGGTGAAAGAATTTTTTGCTTTATCAATAAGGTTCTTCAGCGGTGCTTTCCACTCGGCATCGGCTCTTGAGAATTTTTTCATTGAGCTTTTGAATGTATAATTAAGCGCAGAACAGATGCCGTCCCAACTCGGAGATGAAAGAAGAGAAGAAAAGTATTCTTCGTCTTCAATGAAGGTATCTGTTTTGGATTCATATCCGGGAACAGCTCTGATATAATCTATACAGGAAGCCATTGAATCTTTTGCTGTCTTGATGAGAGAAATGGCTTTTTTCAGCAGTATGTCGGAATAAATTGCAAAATTATCATCAATTGCCGCATATCTTTCCTTTATCGAGCTGAGCCATTCGGAAGGAAAGGGGGTATCTGCAGCAAAATTCCATAGTTTTGCCGCCATTTCACTTACGGCAACATCGTTTTTTGATCCGCACAAAAGGTTGACCGAGGACAGAAAGGATTCTGAGCCCTCATCGTAGAAAAAGTCCATGGCTTCCGATAAAGCCTCAGCTTTCATGATTTTCACATCATAGGTTTCCGCTATCTTAAATGAAGGGTCAATGTCAGGAATATAGAAATAGGATTTTAAAACGTTGAGGCAGAAGCTGTGAATGGTGGAAATATCAGAACTTCCGACCATGGCAAGCTGACGCCTTAAATGACGGCTTTTGGGATTTTCCGAAACAGCTTCAGATATCTTTTTTGAAATTCGGCTTCTCATTTCAGCGGCCGCCGCATTGGTGAAAGTGATAACAAGCATTTTGGAAATATCGGCGTTTTCTTTTGTGATTCTGTTTAATATTCTGCCTGTTAAAACCTGAGTTTTACCGCTTCCTGCCGCTGCAGTTACAAGAATATTGTTCACGGGATAATTTACGGCTTTCTCCTGCATTTTGGTCCATTTCATCAGTTATCACCTCCGTTGGCGGTATCGTTCTCTTCAGAAAAAGAAGACCAGCTTATGGATTTTCCGTCTGTAATAAGGGAACAGGCTCCTTGATTTGTGCATACGGAAGAATAATCACAGTATTCACAGGGAGAGGAGGTAATGCCCTTAGGTTCAATCGGGAAATGTCCGGCTTTCATTTCACCGTAAAGGGAGCCCACGGTCTTCTTTACACGATGAAACAAATCGTCAAAGTTCCTGAGGGTTGCATATGACGCCTTGAAAAATTCGGAATTCTTGTCATTTACTGCATCCATTGCGGAGATAACCTCTTCGTCGTCAAGCAAAAGTCCGTTCATAACAGGAGCTTTTTTTGTATTGCTGTCAAGATTTTCTATCGGGTCATCAAGCTTGAAATAGAGCATTGCTCCGGGCTTGCTTTTTGCATGGCTGTTAAGTGCAAGCATATAAACGGAAAGCTGAAGATTAAGCCCGTAATAAACATCAGAAAGGGAGAAAGTTTTATTGCCTGACTTATAGTCAACGATTCTTAAAAAATCTCCTCTTTCGGTGTGGAGAATGTCCGCACGGTCGATTTTTCCTGTAAGACGTACTTTGCCGTCTTTTGTGGGGATTACGATTTCAGGAAAGTCACCGTCTTTGCCGAAAACGATTTCACTTCCCATAGGCTCAAAGCTGCCTGACTCAAAGTGCTTTTTTACGGTGAAAAGCATTTTTACGGAAAGGTCCTGAAGACGTTTTATGAGGTAGAGTGCTCTGTTTGAGTTTTTAACGAAATAGGAACTGTTTTCAAGTATATCCTCTGTTACGCCCTTTGCCACATCTTTTATTTCTTTGTCTGTTATATTCTGCCAAGAACTATTATTATCCTTTACATAACGACTGACAGCATCTACATAACGGTGGAGAATACTTCCTGTATCTGCCGGAGAAAACTCGGCGACTTTTCTGCTTTCGGCACGGAGGATATATTGCATATAATACTTAAAGGGACACGCGGAATAAGCCTCAAGGCGAGAAATGCCTGAAGCTGTATTTTCGTTAAATAATGCATCCGTTATTTCTTTGCTGAGAGTAACGGTGTTACGCATGGTATAAAGGGAATTCGGAATTTTTGGGAGAAGTTCTTTTTTGTTTTTCAGAAACCAGTCGTAAACCTTAAGCCAATCCTCGTCGATATCTTCGCCCATT
>JAUNRD010000228.1 GCA_030535815.1 Clostridia bacterium | reverse complement strand
TGTCGCAATATGGATATGTCGAACTTTGTCGAAAGGGGATGGATATGAGTGAAGAAAATAAGTTTGTTTTCAAGAATTATTTTCATACTTCAAGCATTTGTGGTGTTATATCCTATTGTATGGATTCCTGCAAGAATATTAAAGATTGAGGTGGATATTCTTTTGCCGATTGTTATGTATGGAATATATCTTGCAATTCCGGTTGCAGTAATAGGGGTATTGTTGTGTTTAGTGTTACTACTCAAACAAAGAAATGACAAGAAAGAAGTATTTAAAAATATAGGGTTTGCATTTTTACATATTGTTTTAGGAATGTGGAACTTTGTTTTCTATAATAGTTTGTGGCACATATAATTTTTAGTTATAACATGACATGAACTTGACACCAAAAGGTTTACATATAAACCTTTTGCCTCGCAATTAAGAAATGTCGAATAATGTCGAAAGAAAAAGCCTTCCCCTTGAGGGGAAGGTGGGTGTAGGCAAAATCAGACTGATTTTGCTGAAACTCGAATGAGGTGGAAATGAATAAAACTAATAATTCAAAATTAACAGGTAATGCAAAAACTTTAAGAAAGAATATGACTAAAGAAGAAAGGCATCTTTGGTATGATTTCTTAAAAACCTTACCTATAACTGTAAATAGACAAAAGGTTATAGGTAACTACATTGTTGACTTCTATATTGCCACAGCAAAACTTGTTATTGAACTTGATGGCTCACAGCATTATGAAGAAAAAGGCGTTGAGAATGACGCAAAAAGAGATGAGTTTTTTAATTCTTTAGGTGTCAAAGTGTTAAGATATTCCAATCTTGATGTTAATCAAAGATTTGAAAGTGTATGTCAAGATATATTGAATAACATTAACACCTCATCAGTCACTTCGTGACAGCTTCCCCTCAAGGGGAAGCCTTTAAAAGAAACAAAAATTTTGTCCCTAACTTGACAAAATCAAATAATAAATTTAATAAATAAAAGGGGGAACTATTATGACCAAAAAACTTACCTATGCACCTTTAGGAAATCCTTTAAGAGACTACCGTCAGGACAAATTCATCATTTCTACTTTTAAGGTTGCGGGAAAAAGCAACGACGATATAAGCTATGAAGCAACAGAGCGAATAATCAAAAACTTAAAGGAAGCACACCTCAATCAGATTGAGCTTGGGTGGACGCATCCTGATACAATTCCCAAGGCAATAAAGGTCTGCAACGAAGAGGGGCTTGACTTAATTGTGCAGAACTTAGACCTTTTCGGAGGCTTCCAGTGTAAGCCCCGCCTTAAGACCACGGAAGAGGATGTTATAAACGTCATAAAGCTTTACGGGGATGAGCCCTGCGTAAAGGGCTATTACATATGGGACGAGCCTTGGGAGGATGAGGATATTGCAGCGGCCGCCGAGCAGACGGACTGGTTTTTCAAACACGCACCGGGTAAGCTTAATCTTGCAATTTACAATCCCTGGTACAATCCGAAATACAACTGGAAGAATAATTTATATCCTTACTATGTGAAAAAATTCCTTGATGAGGTTAAGCCTCCCGTTGTGTGCTTTGACCATTATCCCTACGGCGCACCGCCCATAAATGCAAACACAGAAGATCAGCTTGACAATTCCCTTTTGTGGAAGGATTTGGGCGTTGCAAGGGAAGAGTCCCTTAAGAGAAATACTCCCTTCTGGTTTTACTGGTCTGCAATAAGAACCCATAAAAACTATCCCGATCTTCTTGAAAAGGGACAGATTCGCCTTCAGATTTTCTATGCTCTTATGTATGGGGCAAAGGCGCTTCAGGTGTACGGTGCTACGGGCTGCAACTGTGGTCCTGCAGGATATGATGAACCCCGTAAAATGCTTTCCTTTGAGGGCGAAAAGGGATATTTCTTTGATACAATAAAAGAGGCCTTAGGAGAAGCGGAACAGCTCGGCAAAACCTTTATGGCTTTGACCAGCGAGCATATATACCACAGCGACGAAGTACTGGCAAACGACGAATATTTCAACACCCACTTCAGGGAAGACATCGGCACATCCGATATTTTTGATATGACACATCTTCCCAAAAGATGCTCTCTTGGCACATTTAAAGACGGTTACGGAAATAATTACATCTACATTCTTAACCGTGACTATAATGTTGGAAATACCTTCAGCATTAAGCTTAAAGAAAAGATGAGAATATATGAGGTATCGGGAGTTGACGGCCTTCAGCATCTTATAAACGAAGGAACAGACACTATCGGCCTCTGCATCAATGCATCAAGTGGCGTTCTTCTCCGTTTAGACAGCGTGGAAAATCCCATTGAGGATATAATTTACATTTGTGAATAAAAAGTACCGAAAAAATGTCCTTTTGTCCTTGAAAAGGACATTTTTTTGTGGTAAAATGATAATAAGCTATAAAAGAGGAGGAATAAATATGAAAAAACTTGTGTGCTTTTTACTCACCTTCATTCTGGCATTTCAGATGGTGGGAATACTTGCATCAGGTGACATTGTGCTTAAGGTAGAATCTATAAGCGCAGAGCTAAGTGAAAAGGAGGTAATCTCCGGAAGCGGATCATGGATGCCCGCAGGAGGCTACCTCTGCTTTAAAAATGTGGATTTGACAGGCGTTAAGTCACTTCATATGAATGCATTCTGGGGAGGCGGCAGAAACGGCGATGCATTTATGGTTCGTGCCGACAATCCCAAAACCGGAGAAGTACTTGGCGTTATCACCGTGGGCGATGATAAAAAGACCACCTTCTCAGCTCCCGTTGATAAGGAAATGTCGGGTGCTCACGATCTTTACATATATTCATGCTATGGTCTTAACGAATATGAAAGCTACAAGGTTTATATAAAGAGCCTTACGCTTTCAAAGGAAGAATATAAAAGAGCGGAAACAAGATTTGTTCCCGATGATAAAATTGTTGACAACTTCTCTGATACCTGGGTTGCAACAGATGCTCTCGGAAGAGCGGTAGCAGGATACGAGGAAGCAGGTGCGGTTAAAGAAGGCGAAAGAGAAATCGGTATGCTTTACTGGACATGGCACAGTAATTACGGTATAGCTGATGCTTTCGTAATTGAAGATGTAATAAAAGCACATCCCGAAGCAAAGGACGATTATTACAATAAGGCGTGGGCGCTGGGAAACAGAGCGAGCGTGCTTTACTGGGATGAGCCTATTTTCGGATTTTACGGAAGCGAGGATTACTGGGTATACCGCCGTCAGGCGGAAATGCTTGCAAACGCCGGGGTTGACGCACTCTTCTTCGACTGGTCCAATGCAGACTACATCTTCTTGAAGCAGACGAAGGTTATGGCGGATGCTTTCCGTGATGCCAAGGAAGCTGGCGTTGATATTCCGAGAATTTCCGGATACACCTCAAACTACTGGGATTGGGCAATAAAGCAGGCAAAGGCATATTACCTTAATTTCTTTGTTGAGGATGACTATTCCGACATTTGGTATTACCGTGACGGAAAACCGTTGATTTTCGGTGAAATAGAAAACGCCATAGATTCTGCAACCTGCTCAACAGAAGATAAGTATCTTATGGCTAAGGTAAAGGAACACTTCTCTAACCGTGACCACGCCAACGATTGGGAATGGCTTGAGGACTATCCTCAGAAGGCAAGAGGGGAAAGAGACGGAAGAGTTGAATTTACTACAGCAGGTATTGCGAGAAACCACTCCTATGTAGGAAGCGGCACATGGTGCTTCTCTGATCCTTATGCCAAGGGCAGAGGCTACACCGAGGGCTTCGGTGAAGATTACCGTCCCATTGCCAAAAACGAGGGCTATTTCTTCAAGGAGCAGATTTCCCGTGCTCTTTCAATGGATCCTACATTCATTATGATTGACGGATGGAAAGAATTTAAGACAAACCGTCAGAATAACTATGAAGGAAAATGGGCAAACGGCTTTGTTGATCTTTATGA
>JAUNRD010000227.1 GCA_030535815.1 Clostridia bacterium | reverse complement strand
GGATTTCATAATGTTTATATACGCAAGCTGTCCTGTGCTGTTTGAAACTATTGCAGGATAGCGGTAGTTTTCAATGTTACAGGATGCAAAAAGATATTTAAGGTCAACTACATCTCCGCTTTTGAAGGTTGCCGCTTTTCCTCCGCCTTTATCGGCTTTTATCTTAAGCTCACCGTCACCTTCAAAGCAAAGCTTTACCTTTGACATATCGGTGGAGCTCGGAAGATAAAGATATCCGTCCCTAAGCTTTATGTGAGATGTGTTAGGCTCTCCTTCCTTGGCTGAAGGCACAGCCTCATCATTAAATACAACGTATAAGCTGTAGGGGTCAGCTTCTGCCGCCGACACTGCACTTACGCAGGATAAACCCAGCAGTATACAAAGCATAAAAAGCATTGTTCTTTTTATTATATTCATAACAATCCCTCCTCGAAAGAAATTACACTTTCCTAATTCTAATTTTATCATAAAAGATATATTATAGCAAGAATAATTTATAAAAGCCCAACAATTTATGCGAAAAAAAAATAAATTGTTGCAATTTAATCATTTTAGTAGTATAATAATCAGGATAGAATAAGATTATTATGTCTATGAACACATTTTATACAGGAGAATGAACTATGGAAAAACTTGTAATTACAGGCGGCTTCCCCTTAAAAGGTAATGTAGATATAAGCGGTGCAAAGAATTCTGTTCTTGCAATATTGGCGGGTACACTTTTGGTAGACGGAGTATGCCGTATCGAAAACATTCCCGATATAAGCGATGTTTCCGTAATACTCAGCATGATAGAATGCTTCGGTGTCAAAATAGAAAGACCGGATAATCACACAATAATAGTAGATTCCGAAAATATCAGCTATGCTGTTCCCGACTATGAGCTTGTAAGAAGAATAAGAGGTTCTTACTACTTAATCGGCGCTCTTCTCAGTCGTTTCAGAAAAGCTGAAATCGCCATGCCCGGCGGATGTAATTTCGGTACGCGCCCCATTGACCAGCACATAAAAGGTTTTTCCGCTTTAGGCGCTGTAATTGATGATTCAAGAGGCGTTATAAAGGCAACTGCAGATAATTTGACCGGTGTTTCCATCTATCTTGATAAAGTAAGCGTTGGTGCAACCATAAACATAATGCTTGCAGCTTGTAAAGCCGAAGGCGTTACCGTTATCGAAAACGCAGCCAGAGAGCCCCATATCGTTGATATGGCAAACTTTTTGAACTCTATGGGTGCCAACATAAAAGGTGCCGGAACAAACAGAGTTAAAATCAAAGGCGTTTCAGAAATGAAGGGCGGTACATATCAGATTATTCCTGACCAGATTGAAGCAGGAACATTTATGATCGCTGCTGCTGCAACCGGCGGAAATGTTTTAATCAGAAACATTATCCCGAAGCATATGGAATCCCTTACAGCAAAGCTTATTGAAGCCGGAGCCAAAGTTACCATCGTTGATGACACCATAAGAGTTATCGGTCCTGAGAGACTCAATGCCACCAATGTAATAACAATGCCCTATCCCGGCTTCCCCACAGATCTTCAGCCTCAGATGGTTGCTCTTTTAACCGTAGCAGAAGGTGTAAGCGTAATGGTGGAAGGAGTATGGGACAATCGTTTCCAGTATACCGACGAACTCATAAGAATGGGTGCAAAGATAAACGCCGCAGGCAAGATGGCTACAATCCAGTCTGTTCCCACTCTTTACGGTGCCCCCGTTAAGGCAACAGACCTTCGTGGCGGTGCAGCAGTTGTTATCGCCGGTCTTATGGCTGAAGGTGTAACCGAAGTTACAAACATAGCATTAATCGACAGAGGATACGAAAAATTTGAAGATAAGTTACGCGCTCTCGGTGCAAAGATAGAACGTGTGACAGAATGAGTCTGACTCTTGCAACAATTGCCAGCGGAAGCAGCGGCAATGCAAATCTTATCATTTCAGAAAATGCGCTCATTATGTCGGATTGCGGAATCAGCGGGAAGAAAGTTTTTTCCGGTCTCGAGGCTCTTGGTCTTAAATCTCCGGATGCACTTTTAATTACCCATTCCCACTCAGATCATACAAAGGGAGCCAACATAATATGCAAAAAATATAACATTCCGGTTTACATGACAAAGGAAACATATTCCGAATGTTCTTTCATTCCCGAAGAGTTTGTGAGATTTATACTCCCGGATGAGGAATTTACAATCTCCGGAATAAGGATACATCCCTTTTCCGTTTCCCATGACACTAAAAATCCGGTAGCATATACCTTCAGTACAACGGATGACAAAGCATCTGTTGTAACGGACACAGGAATCTTTACTTCTGAAATGTTCAGCCACATAAAAGGTTCAAAAAGCATAATTATAGAGTCTAATCATGACGAAAAAATGCTCCTCGAAGGCCCTTATCCTTACTTTCTCAAAAGGAGAATTGCCGGGGACAAGGGGCATATGTCAAACCGCCTGTGCGCATCTGTCGCATCAGCTCTTCTTAAAAACGGAACCAAAAATTTCATGCTCTCCCACATAAGTGAACATAACAACACAGAAGCTCTTGCTTTTTCAGAAAGCGACAAGACTCTTTCTGAAACAGGCCTACCCTATACCTTAAGAATCGCGAAAAAAGATGTTCCTACCGTACTTTGAGAAAGGATTATCATTATGCAGAAAATCACAGTAACATTTATATACGGAAAAGATGATACCAGAAAATTGAAATACCGTCTTACAGGGGATGTTCCGATAGGCGTTATGCTGGAAAAACTTATAGGGTTTCAGTTTATAGTTGATTCAGCAGACCCCAAAACTTTCAATGTATTACACAAAGGCATCCAGATTGAGGATTTATCCAAAACTTTTGAAGAATGTGAAGTCATTGACGGCGATGAGATATATCTTGTCCCCACGGTTTTCGACCCCATTCCTCCCCTTCCCGAAAATGACGTTCCGATAAAAAAAGCTCCATCAAGATCCCACGATAAAGATAATCTTTCCGGGGATGAACATCACCATTCTCACCACAGACAGAACCAAAGCCGTCAGGGCGGCACAAGAAACAACGGAAATTCTTCTTACGGCAATTCCAGAAGAGGAAATCATCAGCCACAGCAACAAAGAAAGCAGGGCGCTTCTCAGGGCGAAAGAAAGCCTCAGAGCCAGAAGCCTGCTCCCTCATCTCCTCAGAATGAAAAAAAGGAAGGGCCTATTCCCTTTAAGCCTCATTCCAGAAACTACCACAGAAATCACGGAAGAAAACCCGGAAACACGCCCAACAAACAGAGCTGACAAAAAAGCATTTGAACGAAAGTTCAAATGCTTTTTTTATTATTCCATCATATTAAAAAGTGTTGTCTGGCTGCTTTCATCAAGTCCCTTTAAGCACCCTGCATTTTGGAGTAAATCGGTTATGGATTTACCCACATGAGCACGCTGTCTTAAATCCTCAATTGAGAAAAATTCTCCGCCTTCTTCCCTTGCCTCCATAATCTGTTTTGCCGCAACGGCACCTAAGTTTGCTATGGATGAAAGAGGAGGTATTATTCTTCCGTCTTCTCCTTTCAAGAACTTTGATGCGTGGGATTTATAAAGGTCAACAGGTGCAAATTCAATGCCCCTGGCATACATTTCACGGCAGATTTCAAGAATGGTCTGAATATTCTTTTCACGGGTGGATATTGCCTTACCCATCTTTTCATATTCCTTTATCTTGTCGTTGGTGAAATCATACCCTTTTGTCATAAGCTCATAGTCAAAGTCATCCGCTCTTACCGTATAATATGCGATATAATATTCTGTGGGACGGTGCACCTTGTACCAGGCAATACGAAAGGCATTGGTTACATATGCCGCCGCATGGGCTTTCGGGAACATATACTTTATCTTAAGACAGGAATCAATATACCATTCGGGAACATCGTGCTCCCTCATCATATCCATCCATTCATCCTT
>JAUNRD010000226.1 GCA_030535815.1 Clostridia bacterium | reverse complement strand
ACAGAAGAAGAACAGTGCTATTTAATTGAAACTATTGACAGTGAAGATTGCACTCCGTCTCTCTCGTGATGACGGTAAAGAATGTGAAAGTAACTCGATAGGTAATCAGAAAAAGTTGCTCTCACAAAAAGCAAAAGACTTAAAGCTTACAAACACAAAGTTCTATGTTGATGACGGTTATACGGGAACTAATTTCAACAGACCCGGTTTTCAGGCAATGCTTGAAGATATTGAAATGGGATATGTTACAACCGTAATGGTAAAAGACTTATCACGTCTGGGCAGAGATTATGTTTCGGTCGGTCACTATACGGATAACTTCTTTCCTGAGCATAACATCAGATTCATAGCTGTCAATGACTTGGTTGACAGTAATGACGGTGATAATGAAATTGCACCGTTCAAGAATATTATGAATGAGATGTATGCAAGAGATATTTCAAGAAAGGTTCGTTGCTCTCATCGTATAAGAGGTAATCTTGGCGAGCCGTTATCTCAACCTCCTTACGGGTATATGAAAGATCCGAATAACAAAAAGAAATGGATTGTTGATACTGAAGCTGCAGAAGTTGTTAAAAGTATCTTTGCAATGTGTATTGAGGGTAAAGGTAATGAAACTATTGCTCGTATCTTGCAAGAAAACAAAGTGATGATACCGATGGCATATTGGCAGAGTAAAGGTCTTAACAAAGGCGGGAAGAAAACACAGCCTGACCCATATAAATGGTGCAAGACAACAGTACAGAAGATTCTTGCACAACAGGAATACTGCGGTGATGTTATCAATTTCAAAACTTATTCAAAGAACTTCAAGAACAAAACCCGTCTTAATAATCCCGTTGAGAATTGGAAAATCTTTAAGAATGTTCACGAGCCTATTATCGACAGAGATACCTTTGAAACTGTTCAGAAGATGAATGCAAAGGCAAAGCGCAGAGCACCGAATCCCGAATACGCTGAAAAGAATATGTTCTGCGGATTGTTATACTGTGCCGATTGCGGAAGTCCCTTATGGTTCAATGTCAATCATCCTAATACTGACATCAAGTATTTTATGTGTTCCAATTACAAAGGTCGCAGAGGCACTTGTGAGGGTACACATTATGTCAGAGCGGATTCTTTGGAACAGATAGTTATGCTTGAGTTGAGAAATCTTTCAAGCTTTCTTGCAGAGGATGAAGAAGCATTTGTTGATATTCTTGAAGCCAAAACCAATAAGAGTATTCTTGACCAACAGAAGTTTCTTGAAAGCAGCATTGATAAATCAATCGCAAGAACAAAAGAGGTTGCTGTGATGTATGAAAAGCTCTTTGAAAAGCATATCAACGGAGTTGTCAACGAAGAAAGCTTTATGCAGCTCTCTCAGAAATATGAAGCAGAGCGTGATGAACTGAAAGTAAAAATCAGGCAATATCAGGAAGAACTTTCAGAAATTGAAAATCTCCGTACAAGCAAAGAACAGTTCACATTAGCAGTCCGTAAGTTCATGCAGATGGAAACATTAACACCTGCACTCCTTAATGAACTTATTGAGAAAATCGAGGTTCATTCCATTGAGGGTAAGGGCAAGAACAGAACACAGAAAATCATTATTCATTACCGCTTCATCGGAGTTATTGAGAATCCGGTAAAAGAGGAAAACATAATCCTCGAAGCAAGACAAGGTGTAGCCGTTGAGTATTTAACGGCATAACAAAAAAAAGAGCAGGTCAAAACCTGCTCGATACATAACAATTAATATTAAATTTAACTATGAGGAAATGTAAAAAAAAGTGAGTATTCACTTGTGTAATGAATACTCACTATGGTCCGAGTGGCGAGACTTGAACTCACGGCCTCTTGACCCCCAGTCAAGCGCGCTCCCAACTGCGCCACACCCGGTTTTCTCAACGGCACTAATAATAGCACACTTCTTTGCAAAATGCAAGAGGAAAATGAAAAAAAATTAAAAAAATTTAAAAAACTTTTCATTTTGATCTTTTTACATAATATCTTGCGTTCTTGAACTATTTTTAGTATTGAAATCGAGAATATGACAACTGAAATGATTTGATTTGCTGTTTTTTATGTCGTATTTTGACTTCAGTTGTTGATATTTTTGTGTTCTTCGTTGACAAAACTACAAAGAGGGAATATAATAGTTAATGTTTTTGTATGTTGTATTGGCTATTTTTATAATAATATCAATATAAATATAAATAAATCCACCGATTTGCGGGGTGATTTGATGACACAGGTTGTTGCTGCGTTAATTTGGCAGGATGATAAGTTTATGATTTGCCAGCGTCCGGCACATAAAGCAAGAGGGCTTTTATGGGAATTCGTCGGTGGTAAAGTTGAGCACGGTGAATCGAAACAGCAAGCTCTTGTCCGTGAATGCATAGAAGAACTTGATGTGAAAGTTGATGTCGGCAATGTGTTCATGCAACTTGTTCATGAATATCCCGATCTTACTATAGAACTTACTTTGTTTCATTGTATAATCAAACAGGGGATTCCAAAAAAAATTGAGCACGCGGATATACAATGGATTACACCGGCGCAGATTGATGATTATGATTTTTGCCCGGCCGATGAAGGAATACTGAAAGAAATTAAACTGAAATATAATTGTGAGGTATGAAAATGAAAGACATTCTGACAGCACCTTTTGTGGAAGAAATGAAAAAAACAACTGCCAATATGTATCGGCTTGGATGGGATGAACGCAACGGCGGTAATATCAGCTATATGCTGGAAGAAGATGAAGTTGCACAGTATCTTGATTTGACACAGGTTATTCGCACCATCCCGACGGGTTTCGATGCCACCGCTCTCATCGGTAAGATTTTTATTGTAACCGGTACCGGAAAGTATTTTAAAAATGTCCAGGATGATCCCGAAAACAATCTCGGTATTATTCGTATCGCCGCAGACGGTACAACGGCCGAACTCCTCTGGGGCTATGCCGATGGCGGAAAGTTCACAAGCGAATTGCCTGCTCACCTGATGAGCCACATGGCAAGACTTTCCGTTGATCCGACCAACCGTGTTGTTATGCACAGCCATCCCACCAATACCCTTGCCATGAACTATGTGCATGAACTCGATGAAAAGAGCTTCACCCATACCCTTTGGGAAATGTGCACGGAATGCATTGTCGTGTTCCCGGACGGCATCGGTGTTCTGCCGTGGATGCTTTGCGGCACCAATGAAATCGGTATGGCAACGGCTGAAAAAATGAAGGAATTCCGCCTTGTTGTTTGGGGAATGCACGGCATTTACGGTGTCGGTAAAAACCTTGATGAAGCATTCGGACTGATTGAAACAGTTGAAAAGGCAGCACAGATTTATATGCTGACCGCACATCTGCCGAGAGTCAATACCATCAAGGACAGCGAAATGGTCGAACTTGCCGAATTTTTCGGTGTGAAGTACAGAAAAGACTTTTTGAATCTGTAATATAAGTCAATATGAATTGAGCAGGATGGATTATTCCGTTCTGCTCATTTTTTTATGAAATTTTTATAATTTACTTGCGGTTGTCGGTTTGATGTGTTATATTGTTAATACCACATCAAATTAAATCGTGTTGCTTCAGAAGGAGTGTGTATTTTTTGCTTTGGCAAAAATGCAGACTTCTGTGTTCGCATTTCTTCTGTGAGCAATTTGATTTGGTGTGGTAGCTGATCAAGTCTGCGTTTTTCGTGTGTGCAGACTACGGTCAGCACACACTTTTTTTATTTTAAGGAGGATGTTGAAATGAAGCACACATTCAAAAAGAGTATTGCTGTTATTCTTGCAACACTCATGCTGCTCACGGTAGCACCGTTGGCAGGCTTTGTCGTCATTGAATTGCCGGGAGTTTCTTATGCGCAAGCCTCAGAAATCCTTGATTCCGGCACGTATGGAGCATTTGTCTGGACATTGGATAAGGATTACACGCTGACCATATCC
>JAUNRD010000225.1 GCA_030535815.1 Clostridia bacterium | reverse complement strand
CCTCTCCCAAAAGCTCCCCGTCATAAAATACTTCTATTTTTCCAAGGTCATCTTCCGGACAAACGGGAGCAAGTATAGGTCCGTTTAGCGTAACCTTTGTTTCTATAAGTTCTTCATTTGCATCTTTATGAAGAACGGCTGAAAAATCATCCTTTGCCGCAAGCTTTATAGTTCTTGCGCCCTTTGCATACTTTATACTTTTTTCCGCATAGTAATCGCCTTTTACAACCACCGTTTTACTTTTATAGTTTTCAAAGCCCCATTCCATTAAAGCCTTGGTATCAACATACATTGTATTAACGCCGTCAACAACACTGGCGCCAAGTATTACAGTGATAAGCTTTACTCCGTCTTTTTCTGCAGAAGCCACCAGGCAGTTTTTCGCCGCCTCTGTGTAGCCGGTTTTTATGCCGGTTGCAGGACTGTAGAGATAATCAGAAGTTCTTCTGTTCGTGAGAAGATTGTTGGTGTTATAAAACGTTCTTTCCTTATCCTGTTTGTCGGTTTTCGGAAGTTCAAAATATGTGGTTTTTACAATTTCGCGGAATTTGGGGTTTTCCATTGCTCTTTTCGCAATTTTCGCCATATCCTCAACCGTTGTATAGTGGTTTTCATCGGTGAGCCCGTGAGCATTGGTAAAATGTGTCCCGGTGCATCCTATCTCCTTAACGGCTTCGTTCATCAATGCCACAAAATCCGTCATATTACCTGATACTGCCTCTCCAAGAACATTAGCAGCATCATTTCCGGATGCAATCATCATTCCTTTTATAAGCTCGTAATTATTAAAGCTCTCTCCTTCCACCAGATCAAGCTTGCTGCTGTCCCATTCGATGTCAACCGCCTCTTTGCTGACAGTTGATGTTCCTTCAAGATCAAGATGTTCAAGAGCCAGCATTGCTGTCACAATTTTGGTGGTAGATGCCGGATACTTTCTCTCTTTGGAGTTATGCTCAAGCAATACCTCTCCCGTATCCATATTTATAAGTATATAATTGCTTGCTGAAACCTCAGGCCCTTCTGCCCCAGCACTTCCTTCAGGCAGTGCAAAAACATTGGCTGACAAAGCAATTATAAAGCACACAATAAGTGCTGTAATCTTCTTTAATTTCATACTATACCCTCTTCATTTTTATTATAACTATATTATACAATAAAAGACAAACTTTATCAAGAGTATTTTGACAATTTATAAATTTAAAAAGCACAGACAGTGTCTGTGCTTTTTATTATCAGTCAAGGAGCATATCAACAGCGTGCATTATGCCGATTTTTGCCGACTCAAAGGTAAGTCCGCCCTGCATATACGCGATATAAGGTTCTCTCATCGGGCCATCTGCCGAAAACTCAATGGATGAGCCTTGAATAAATGCTCCTGCCGCCATAATTACCTGGTCCGAATAACCCGGCATATCCGAGGGCACCGGTGTTGCATAGGAATCAATCGGCGCGCCTTTCTGTATTCCCTGACAGAACTTTACAAGTTTTTCGGGGGCGTTAAAAAGTATTGCCTGAACTATGTCTGTACGTTCATCACAAGGACTCGGCGATGTTTCATAGCCGAGGGCATCCATTGCCGCCGCACAGAGAAGAGATGCCTTCATCGCCTGGCTCACAACGTGGGGTGCCATAAAAAAGCCCTGATACATATATCTTAATTCGTCCAGGCTTGCTCCCGCTTCTCTGCCTGTTGCAGGCGTTGTAAGACGGTAGCCGCAAAGCTCAACAAGGTCGTGTCTTCCGGCAACATATCCGCCCATTTTGGCGATACCGCCGCCGGGATTTTTAATTAAGGAGCCTGCCATTAAATCCGCGCCGTAATATGTAGGCTCGTGCTCGGACACAAATTCACCATAGCAGTTATCCACAAAGCATATGGTGTCAGGGCTTACGCTTTTTACAGCCTCGATTATCTCTCTTATTTCATGCAATCCGATATCGTGCTTCCATTCATAGCCGCGGGAGCGCTGAATGTGTACCATCTTTACCTTTTCCTTCGAAAGATACGCCTTAATCGAAGGAATATCGGCGTGACCGTCTATTAAATCCACCTGGGCATATTTTATGCCGAAGTTTATAAGGGATCCGTTTTCGTTTCCGTCAAGCCCGATTACCCCGTCAAAGGTATCATAGGGCTTTCCCGTTACCGCAAGAAGGGTATCACCGGGACGAAGCACTGCAAAAAGCGCCGTTGAAATGGCGTGAGTGCCGGAAATCATAGTGTATCTTACAAGGGCATCCTCAGCTTCGAAAACGTCGGCATACACGCGGTCTAAGGCGTCACGCCCCATATCGTCATAGCCGTAGCCCGTTGTGCCGTTAAGGTGTGCCGCACCGATATGATTATCGGCAAAGGCCTTTAAGACCTTTGCCTGATTGTATAGACAAACCTCTTCAATTTTTTTGAATTTTTCGGATACCGCCTCTTCTGCGCGGGCGATTATATCCATTGTTTTATCCGAAAACTTATATAAATTTCCAAGCATTATATTTCATAGCCCAGAGAAAATGCCTTTAAGTTTATATCAAGGAATTTTTCCGGTACTGTCTCCTTTATAACTTCTGTCCATGTTTCCTTGGGAATGTCGGTATTCTTTGCAAGTAAGCCTATTAATACAACATTTACCGCCTTGGAGCTTCCCGCCTCTGTTGCAAGGCTTAAAGCATCAATCGCTGTTATATCAACGGAAAGTGCCTTGATTTTTTCAATTATTGCTTCGGGATATTTTGCCTTGCCGATAATAACGGGCATAGGATCGATATTCTGAGAGTTTACAAGAAGTCTTCCGCCCTTTTTAAGAAACTCAAGACTTCTCATTGCTTCAAGCTCTTCAAACGCCATAATGATATCAGCTGTTCCTTCTCCTATAACGGGAGAATATACGTTTTCGTTTCCGTAGCGAACATAGGTTACAACACTTCCGCCTCGCTGGCTCATACCGTGAACCTCGCTCACCTTAACGTCATATCCGCACTTTATTGCAACATTACCGAGTATTCTGCTGGCAAGAAGCGTACCCTGTCCGCCTACGCCAACTATCATAATTGATGTATTCATTACGCTTCCTCCTTTTTAAGTGCTTTCTTTGCACAAAGCTGTGCGCAGTATCCGCATCCGTTACACTGAGTCTTGTCGATGTTGATCTTCTCACCGTCAAAGCTTATTGCGGGACATCCTATCTTTAAGCACATCTTGCACTTTACACAGTCGCTTGTAACTGTCATTTTGCCTTCGTACTTAACGCTCTTTAAGAGTGCGCAGGGACGCTGTGCAATAATAACGGAGGGCTCTTTCTTTGAAACCTCTTCCTTTACAACTGCCTTGAAGCCCTTAAGGTCAAAGGGATCGGCAACTCTTATATTCGGAACGCCGATTGCTTCGCAGAGCTTTACAAGGTCAACCTGAGGGGCAGCTTCGCCTCTTATGGTTTTACCCGTTAAGGGATTGTCCTGATGACCCGTCATACCTGTTATGGAGTTATCAAGGATAATTACTGTGGAGTTACCCTTGTTATATACAACGTTGATAAGTCCCGTGATACCGCTGTGAATAAAGGTGGAATCACCAAGCACTGCAACGGTTTTTCCTGAAACCTCGGGATTTGCCTTATCCATACCATGAGCAAGACCGATTGATGCACCCATACATACGCAGGCATCGACGGAAGACAAGGGCTCAAGAGTACCTAATGTATAGCATCCGATATCGCCGCAAACTCTGAGTCCAAGTGATGATAACGCGTAAAATGTTCCTCTGTGGGGGCATCCTGCACAAAGCACGGGAGGACGCATGGGAGCGGTTTCTTCCACCTTTACGCTTTCCGCTCTTTTTTCGCCGAGTACGACTTCCTTAACCATATCAGCAGAATATTCGCCGATCAAAGTAAAGGCATCCTTTCCGATTACTTCGATTCCCATTGCCTTTATATGCTCTTCAAAGAAGGGATCAAGCTCCT
>JAUNRD010000224.1 GCA_030535815.1 Clostridia bacterium | reverse complement strand
AATTACACAAATATCAATTTCATCTTCGCTAACCGTTTTTCTCGTCTTTGGTTCCATTACTCCGAAATTTCCTTTAACAAGTTCTTCCTTGAATGAAAATTCGCAGGGGGTAATCCTTTGCCCCTCAGTTACCGGAACGCACACTTTCTTTCCGTCCGCCAGCACCGCTTTTATAATTTCTCCTGTCGGTGCCTCTTTGTCAAGACTTAAGTAAATCATAACTACGGATGCATATTTATATTCGGGCACATTACTCAAAAATCCGTATGCAGCTTTACCAAACCCTTCTTTTTTTGCGTCCGTCCTTAAAAGTCTGCCTAAATTTCTTATGCCTGACTTATTCATAAATCATTGCCTTTGAAAGTTTTTCAGAGGATTCTCCTGTTATATAGGTAACAATGGCAAGCGCCATATCCATAGCAGTGCCTGCACCGCGGGAGGTAATGAAGTTTTCATCAATCACAACCTTTTCGCACGTTACGGTTGCACCGGTAAGCTTGTCTTCAAATCCGGGGTAACAGATTGCCTTTCTTCCTTTAAGAAGTCCCATTTCGCCGAGAACCGAGGGTGCTGCACAGATTGCCGCAACCAGGCCGCCTTTTTGTGCCACCTTTTTTATAAGCTCAACTGCGTCCTTATTTGCCGCTATGTTGGGAGTGCCGGGAATTCCGCCGGGAAGTATAATTCCTTCGGGCACACATTTTGCCGCATCGGCTATTAATATATCCGCCTTAACGGTAATTCCGTGGGAGCCCGTCACATATTCCCCCGTTACACCCACATTCTTAACATCAATTCCCGCTCTTCTTAAAACATCGGTCTGTGTAAGAGCTTCAATTTCTTCAAAGCCTTCTGCAAGTAATATATAATACATAAAAACAATCCTTTCAATGTAATGGTAATATATCTATGATATATTATCCTGAAAAATTTGTCAAGCTTTCTGTTTTTTTCTGTATTCCGTCGGGGTAATCCCCACTTCCTTTTTAAACACCCGAAGGAAATTTGAAAAGGAGGAAAATCCCGCTTCATAGCAGATATCCGTTGCAGGCATATTGCTTTCCGAAAGAAGGAACTTCGCGCAGTTTATCTTCTGCCTGTTAAGATAATCCGTATAATACACTCCCTCATTAAGATAAAAGTACTTGCTGAAATACACCGGCGACTTGCCTATCACCCTTGCCACTTCTTCCAAAGACGGGTTTTCTCTGAAATGAATTTCGATATATCTTTTGGCAAGCAGAAAAGGAGCCTTTTCTGCCGTTTCGTCCATTTCACCGACCTCGCTCATGATGGTGATGAAAACACATTCTATAAGCTTTTTCATCAGAGTTTCCCTTGAATAGTCATCATAGTGCATAGCCGAACCGATATTCTCCATAAGGTTCCTTACATCTTCGATTTTCTCCTCGGTCAGATTAATAAAGCGGCTGTAGTTTTTACTGAAAATTTTATCAAAAACACTTCTTGGCAAAAGCTTTTCAGAAAAATAAATTCCGAAAACCTCTATTTCGCCCTCGCAGGAATATTCGTGGAAATCTGCAGGTGTCATTATCCATACACTGCCTCTTCTGTATCTGTATTTTTTGCCGTTTATAAGCTGCTCGCCCGTACCCGAAAGTACAATTTCCACCTCGTAAAATTCGTGGCTGTGAAGTTCGGCATTTTTCCTGTATTTTATATTTCTGACATTTATGCTTTTATTACCTTTAAGAAAATTCTCCGAAAGTCTCTGCATTTTTTCCATATCTGTTCCCTCCTCAAGCATTTTACATCCTTTTTGCAACATTTTCAAGAAAAATATTAAAAAAATGAAGTTTATTATTTAAATATTAGTATACCATTCTCATTTTTTGTGTTAATATGTTTATATAAGGATTTAAAAGGAGGAAATTTTATGAAAAAGCTATTATCCTGTCTTATCACTTTGTCTTTGCTTATTCAGCTTGCAGCAGTTACGGCATCGGCAAATGAAGCACTTTCTGTTTTTGACACAGCAAGCTTTGTTTTCAATGCAGAAAACGGCATAAACAATCCTGAAGATGCCACATTTACCGTTCCTTCAGGGAAAACCGTAAAGACACTCACCCTTGAAGGCAAAACCATAGCCGAGGGTGACGGCGTGACCAAATGGGATACCTTCCCCTGCGCCGATAAAAACTATACTTACGATGCTTCCACCGGCATTTTTACCGTTTCAAGACGTTTTATCGGTGTTGATACAGACCTTTACGGAAAAAGAAGCCTTGATTTTGTTCTGGAATTCACAGACGGCGAAAAGGGAATTCTCCGCTTAAACGGCGTATACAACTATGTCAGATTTGAAGGCACTGTGCAGGACTATTCCGAAAGCAATATTTCAGGCTATAAGAAAAACGAAATAAAGCCTACCTCATCGTGGTCTGTCTGCTCCACATCTGCAAGAGAAAAGGCATTAAATTTAATTGACGGCGTTACAAACCAGTACCACTCCTATTATAAAAACGAAGGCTCCACCATCATTTTCCGTGACAACGTTCCCCACTATATTGATATAGATACGGGTGCGGCAACAAAAATATCGGGTGTTATGTATAAGCCCAGAAAAGCAGGCACAGGCGGATGCTTTACATCTGTTATTTACCAGGGCTCAGATGACGGAATAAACTTCACAGACATAAAAGAGGATACCTATGCAGGCGACCTTTCCGTAAAAGTTACACATTTTCCGGAAAACGTAACCTACAGATATTACCGTGTAAAGGTGGAAAATGCCATATCCGGCTACGGAACGGGCGACGAAATTCATTTTCTTAAGCCCGCCCTCTCCATTTCCGATAAAACCATTGATGTATCCGGCTCATTTGATGCATCCTTCCCCGTATCATTAAAGAGTGCTGTAGTTTCAGAGGCCCTCGTTAACGGAGAATCACTTCCCAAGAATGCATATACCGTTTTCCCCTCTTCCCTTAAGCTTTCGGAAGATTATATAAAGACTTTGCCTTTGGGAGATTATATGTTCAAATTTACTTTTGAAGATTCCTATGCAGAATTTAATATAAAAACCATAAATTCCGCATTGGCATTAGCCGATGCCAAATCCAATGCCAAAACCGAACTTGAAAGTTACGGCACCGATGTTTCCTCTTACCTTGCCTCTGTGGATTCCGCCCTTACACCTGATGCTGTAACAGAAATCCTTGATTCTGCGGCAACTACCTTAGGCGCAGAAACGATTAATCTTCCTTACAGAAACACACTCAGCATTAAAAACGCCACACTTTTAAGCGAAACAGTTTCAGATGAAGGAAAGACTGCCGGGGATACCAATGTTATCACCTGCTCATCCGACATTATCACGGCAACAGGCCTCGGCAGAGCCATAGTGAAATCAGAGTGCAAGCTTTATCTTGTAAAGACAACCGCCACCGACATAGCACTTGTAATAGTATCCGGACAGAGCAATGCCGCAGGCGATTCATCGGATTATAAAGAAGCCCCCTCTGCCACAGGAAAATACAAAGGCAGATATCTTGTTACAAACTCCATGAACTGCGCGCTTCCCGTATCCGGAGTAACAATAGAAGAAGCAACCTACACCGCAGAACACGGCGGAAGACCGTCAGATTCTTTTATATCGGAAACCTGGTCCCAGAAGGGGTGGTCTGCAGCTGAGGCAAGCCAGTTAGGTGCCAGACTTTCTGACGAATGGAATATGACCGTATGGGTAATAAATACCGGAATATGCGCCCGCATAATGGACGACTTTGATCCCGCAAAAGCTACCCATAATGCTTACAGCTACACCGTAAGTTACGCAGATAAGGCAAAAGAAGCCATTTCGGATGATCCCCACTATGTGCTTGATGAAAGCAAAACAGGCTTTTTCTGGCTTCAGGGCTGCTCTGACGGGATAGGAACCGCCAGCGCAAACACTATGGAAGAATATACCGAAATGTTTATGAATATGTATAAAGGCTGGAAAAA
>JAUNRD010000223.1 GCA_030535815.1 Clostridia bacterium | reverse complement strand
CCCACGCTCAAAGAGAAGCTTTATAACTAAATCCGTGCCGAAAATACCTGTATCAAATTCGCCCATTTTATCATAGCGGGAAACCAAATTCGGGAAAGTGCGCCAGTCTCCGAGACCGATGTCAAGGGCAAAGGCGTTTGCGCCCTGTACGCCCCCTAAAAAGTTACCGTCCCAGGCGTTGAAATAGGCGCTCATAATTGCCTTTTTGCGCTTATTGATCCTTTCTTCAAAAAGAGGAATGTCGGCATCGTTTCCTGTAAGCTTTGCAATTTCAATGGCACGGTTTAAGCTCTTTATGTAAAAATAGTTATTTACAAAGGGTGCGGGAAGTACGACAGAGGTGGGGGGACACCAGTCGCCTAAGCACCATTCGCCGTCCTTGTCTCTTACTATAAGGTCATTTTCCGAATGACTTTCAAGATAGTCAAAATAACGTTTTGCCTTGGGGTAGCAAGCCGTAAGAACATCGGTTTCGCCATAGTTGCGATAATACTGATAAGGAACTTCAATTATGGCACAGCCCCAGCCGCCGGGCCCTCCGCCCGAATGGGTGTACGGAGCGGTGTACTGAACATGGCCCGTCAAAGTGTCCTGACAGTCAAATATGTCGTAAATCCATTTTCTGTAAAAGTCTTTTGCGGAAAGCACACTCATTGCAGAATGGCAGATAAGCTGACCGTCACCCGTATAACCGCGGCGCTCCAGGTGCGGGCAGTCCGAGGGGATTCCGCCGTGCATATTGGAAAGCTGTGTTGTGATAAAAGCATCGTTTATGAAATTCAATATTTCATTGTCAGACTTAAATTCGCCCGTAACAGCTACATCGGAGTGGATAAATTCAACCGATAACGCTTCTGCCTTGCCGTAAAGTGCAAAATAGCGGAAGCCGAACCAGGTGAAAAGGGGGCGCACTGTGCGCATTACGCCGTCGGAAATAACGGTAAATTCCTGGCGGTGGGAAAAGCTTTGGTCAAGCTCCCCGTTTGTCAGTTCTTCGGAAAAAATACATTTTACAGCTTCGCCTTTTTCTGCGGTTATGCTTAAAACGGGATAACCGCTTATGTTTTTTCCGCAGTCATATAAGGTATATTCATTCGTCTGTTTTATCTTTTTTACGGAAAGAACTTCACCCACCTTGTCATGGGGACAATCCGAAAAAAGATAGTCTGTGTCGGGAGGGGTGACACTTGTTGCGAAAGGATATGATGTATCGTCAAAGTCGGGGGATAATGCGTCCTCGGAAATTACGGTATAGTCAAGGGTTTCTTTTTCGGGCATATAATAATCCTTTGCAAAGCCCGGAAGAAGCTTGTTGTCTTCGCACGATGCAAAGTCAAATAAGCCTGATTCATCCTCACCCGTAATGCGCCATATTGCCTTTGGCTTTCCGAAGCGCATTTCGCTGTCCTTAAAGTTTTCAATCGGGTGATTGTAAGTGTACCATCCGCCTCCGAAGTGAATGGCAATTACGTTTTCTCCGTCCCTTAAAAGGTGTGTAACGTCAAACTCCGACACATAGGTGCGGTGATGGGAAAGAACTTCGCCTGACGGAAAGTTTTTTCGGGGCTCATAGTCCGTAGTGAGGGGTAAAAACAAATCATCACCCACCCGGCGTCCGTTTATGTAGCAATGAAAAAAGCCAAGTCCTAAAACGCGTAAAGTCGCCTTTTTAACCTCTGAAACAGAAAATTTTCCGCGGAGTATGTAAAAGGCATCGGTATTATCATCGTTGCTTCCAAGCCACAGGGCGGAAGCGAAAACTTCATTTTGTTTCATGATAATTCTCCTTAAACTTTTTTGCTTTCTTTTTATCAAGATGCCGTCCAAAAAGTACACCTGATGAAATTAAGGCGAGTTCTACTGCAAAAGCTGATAAATAAATTATAGCTTTTGAGTTGGTAAAAACAGAGACTGCACTCAAAAGGGATATATAGCCTCCGCTGAGATAAAGGGGGATAAAGGAGGTGCTTACAAATCTTAATATTACAGCAAGTACGTTCCATAGAGAAATGGCTGAAAGGGTTTTCAATAAATTGCCCTTTGAGGTTTTTATTCCGGCAAAAAAGTACCAAAGGCAACAAAGAGCACCTGAAATTATACGTCCTGATTCAAGTGCGATGTTTTGTTTAAGTACTGTATAGGGGATTTTTAAGAAAATAAGAGTTATTGAGTAGAAAAAGAGCATAGAGAGAATCCACAATAACAGAGAAGATATTTTATAATAAGTGAAAAATGGACGATTGCTGTATTTGTTGGAAAGTCTGCCGTATATTATTCCACTCATAAGGATAATCATCTCGAAAGCAAATCCAAGTATAAGACACAGTGCAGGAGATGTCACTGGAAACATCACCGGGATGAAGTTGGTATAACAATAAAGAGCACCGCTTAGTAATAGGAGCAGGGGTTGACTGGTAAGAAGCACTGACAAAGATATTATTATTGACCAGATAGAAAAAATAAGTAAAAGCTTTTTGAGATTTACATCATAACATTTTTTCCCCGCAAAAAAATATAATACAGAAACTAAGGCTATTGACATACGAACTGTAAGAGAATAGAAAGCTTCCATGTCTAACCAATACTTCTGATCGAATAGTGTTAGTAATAGTAGCATAAGGATTGTGGGTATAAGCCATACAACATAGATTATAAAACGTGCAAATACTAATTTTTTCATCTCCAATTACATCCTTCTTATTAGTTATATCCATCTACAGGATAAGGATAGTTGGCATTATCTATTGTTATTTATCTGCATATCTGCCGGTAAATATCCCGAGAGATAAAAAGGAAATCTCCAATGCGAAAGCTAAAGTGCTGGATAAAATTTCCGAACCTGCCGGCAGAAAATAGTTTATTTGAGAAAATAAACTATATCCGCCTGCAACAAGGCCTAAAATGGGAGACTTAAAAAATGAAGCAATCACAAGAACTGCCACAGTCCATAAAAAATACCACAAGGATATTTTCGGGATACTTGATTTGCGATTTTTAAATCCTGCAAGAAAGTATAAAACAGCTGCAGAAAGTACGCCGAAAATAGTACCGGCAATAAGCCCTGTTTTTGAAGGGGTTTTTAAAATATATACGGCAAAAGTTGCTGCCGCACATTCTACTGCGAAACCGATTGGAAGTATCAGTAATCTCCATATAATAAGCTTTTTCACATCTATCCCTCTTTTTAATTAATCTAATTATTATAATCATTCATAGTGCCGTTTTCCCATAAATCCTCTTCTTGTAAAGGATCTTCTGCCACCTCTGTTCCGGGGTTCATACCGCTGACGGCATCTTCACCAAGTATAAGTGATAATACGTATAAAGGTAAATTTAGCAACCGTGCCAAAAGAGAAAAGTTTTCATCCTCTTCTTTTACTTTTAAGGCTTCTTCTTTTTCTCGCTTTAGCCTTTCCTGTGCTCTCTTGTAAGCATCCATATTAAATGGCGGAGAATATGGTGCGTGCCCCATTGTTGCATTTTTTCCTTTTCGAGAGACGGAATAATCCTCGGAAAAGCCCATCTCGGCTTTGGTTGCATCGTCAAGAACTCCTGTTACCGGAAGTCCTCTTTTCTCCTGAAATTTTCTGATACCGGCTTCGGTCTTTAAATCAAAGACTCCGGTGATGTCAACACCTGTATAGCCGAGCTCATTAAGTCTTAACTGAATTCCGCCTACAACATTTTCGTCGGGATACCCATAGGTAACGAAAGTGGTACTACTTTCGGATTCCGATGCATTTTGATTTGTCTGACCGGAAGAAGTAGTGCCTGCCGAATCCGCATCATCGCTTAGATACATTATATCATAGTCCTTGTCATTTGGCAATAAATTGTTTATATGAGGCAAGGCTTGTGCTTTTGCGGTGCTATCAAAATCGGTTATAAAAGGCATTTTTTCTATTGAATCATTATCTTCAGTATTTTCTGCCTTTTCATAGGTGTCATTTGCTAAATCATTTCCCCATATATCTT
>JAUNRD010000010.1:8896-17482 GCA_030535815.1 Clostridia bacterium | reverse complement strand
ACCAATGCACAGAGCAAAGTTAACGCTAAAATAAGGCTTAAATTTTTTCGCATAATAAACCCATCCTTAATATTCACATAGCCTGCTATTTCCGAGATAAAGGCTGTCTCTTTTTCAAGAAACAGCCTTTAAGTGTTTTACTCTGCAGAAATATACTTATCAATGATTTCCTGATATTTTCCGTTTTCCTTAATATTCTTAAGTCCTTCATTGAACATCTTAAGAAGTTCGGCATTTTCGCCTTTAAGTACAGCAAAACCGTATGAAGAACCCTGCTCTTTCTCTGTTACCATCTTTAAGCCGTTTCCGTTAGCTATACCATATCCCATAACAGGATAGTCTTCAAAACAAGCTACTGCATTTCCGCTCTTAACCGCTTCATACATCATGGGAGACTCGTCGAATAATACGATATCAGCAATAGCATATTTTTCTTTTATGCTTTCAGCAAAAGTTGCTCCTTCTGTACCTCTTTTTGCAGCAACAGTCTTTCCCGCAAGATCTTCATATCCTTTAATTTCTTCGTTGTTTGCTTTTATTGCCATTACAACACCGGAATCGTAATAGGGCTCAGAGAAATCATAAGTCTTTAATCTCTCTTCGGTGATACTTGCACCGGCAATTACACCGTCACACTGCTTTGCTTCAAGTGCTGCTAAAGCTGCATCAAAACCAAGAGGCTGAATTTCATATTCAAAGCCCTGATCTTCTGCAATCGCTGCAAGAATATCCATGTCAATACCGCTCATGCTTCCGTCTTCACCGGGGATTTCAAAGGGAGGGAATGCAGTATCCGTTGCAATAATGTACTTTTCTCCGCCATCTGCGCATCCTGCGAAGAGGCATACCATCATAGCGAGAGCCATGATAAGAGCTAATGTCTTTTTCATAAAAAAATCATCCTTTCAAAAAATAGATGTGCCCATTTTATCACAAAACAGACGCAATGTCAATTTAATAAAGGCATTTTGGTTATCTTTAAATATTATCAGTATCATAACTTTTATTTATGCTTACATATTTACCCATTAAAAACATTAATACATAAAGATAAAAGAAAACCCGATGCAAAAGCATCGGGTTTTCATATTTACAGAAATTACTTTCTGGGGTTCTTGATGTTTGCCTGAGCTGCAGCGAGTCTTGCGATCGGAACTCTGAAGGGAGAGCAGGATACATAGTCAAGACCGATGTCGTGGCAGAACTCAACGGAAACGGGGTCACCGCCGTGCTCACCGCAGATACCGCAGTGAAGAGCAGGGTTAACGGGCTTACCAAGCTTGATGGACATTTCCATAAGCTTACCAACGCCTGTCTGGTCGAGCTTAGCGAAGGGATCGTTTTCGAAAATCTTATTGTCGTAGTAAGCACCTAAGAACTTACCTGCATCGTCTCTGGAGAAGCCGTAGGTCATCTGTGTAAGGTCGTTTGTACCGAAGCAGAAGAAGTCAGCTTCCTTAGCGATTTCGTCAGCTGTAAGAGCAGCTCTGGGGATTTCGATCATAGTACCAACTTCGTACTCAAGAGAAATACCTGCAGCAGCGATTTCAGCGTCAGCAGCTTCAACAACGATGTTCTTAACGAACTTCATTTCCTTAACTTCGCCTGTAAGAGGAATCATGATTTCAGGCTTAATTGCCCAATCAGGATGAGCCTTCTTAACATTGATTGCAGCGCGGATAACAGCCTTTGTCTGCATCTTAGCGATTTCGGGATAGGTTACTGCAAGACGGCATCCACGATGTCCCATCATGGGGTTGAACTCATGAAGAGAAGCGATGATTGCCTTAATGTCTTCAACAGTCTTGCCCTGTGCGTCTGCAAGAGCCTTTATGTCAGCTTCCTCTGTGGGAACGAATTCGTGCAGAGGAGGATCTAAGAATCTGATTGTTACGGGGTTACCGCCGAGAGCCTCGTAAAGAGCCTCAAAGTCGCCCTGCTGATAGGGAAGAATCTTTTCAAGAGCAGCTTCTCTCTCTTCAACAGTGTCGGAGCAGATCATTTCTCTGAATGCAGCAATTCTGTCTGCTTCAAAGAACATATGCTCTGTACGGCAAAGACCGATACCTTCAGCACCAAGCTCAACTGCTTTCTTAGCGTCAGCAGGAGTATCAGCGTTTGTACGAACCTTAAGTGCTCTGTACTTATCAGCCCAAGCCATGATTCTGCCGAATTCGCCAGCGATTTCAGCGTCAACTGTGGGGATGATACCGTCATAGATGTTACCGGTAGAACCGTCGATGGAGATTTCATCTCCTTCGTGGAATGTCTTACCTGCAAGAGTAAACTTCTTGTTTTCTTCGTCCATGTTGATGTCGCCGCAACCGGATACGCAGCAGGTACCCATACCACGAGCAACAACGGCAGCGTGGCTTGTCATACCGCCACGAACTGTTAAGATACCCTGAGCAGCCTTCATACCTGTGATGTCTTCGGGAGAGGTTTCAAGTCTTACAAGAACAACCTTTTCTCCTCTTTCCTTCCAGGCAACAGCGTCTTCAGCTGTGAATACAACCTTACCGCAAGCAGCACCGGGAGAAGCGCCTAAGCCCTTACCCATGGGAGTTGCAGCCTTCAATGCCTTAGCATCGAACTGGGGATGTAAAAGAGTATCTAAGTTTCTGGGGTCGATCATAGCAACAGCCTTTTCTTCGTTGATCATACCCTCGTCAACTAAGTCACAAGCAATCTTAAGAGCAGCCTTAGCGGTTCTCTTACCGTTTCTTGTCTGAAGCATATAGAGCTTGCCGTGTTCAACGGTGAACTCCATATCCTGCATGTCTCTGTAGTGATCTTCGAGTGTTGCACAAACCTTGTTGAACTCATCGAATGCTTCGGGGAACTTTTCTGCCATTTCAGCGATAGGCATGGGAGTACGAACACCTGCAACAACGTCTTCACCCTGTGCATTTGTCAAGAACTCACCCATAAGGCCCTTTTCACCTGTAGCAGGGTCACGTGTGAATGCAACACCTGTACCGCAGTCGTCACCCATGTTACCGAATGCCATCATCTGTACGTTAACGGCAGTACCCCATGAATAGGGAATGTCGTTGTCACGACGGTATACGTTAGCTCTGGGGTTGTCCCAGGAACGGAATACGGCTTCAACAGCACCCATTAACTGCTCAATGGGATCTACCGGGAAGTCCTTACCGATCTTGTTCTTATATTCAGCCTTGAACTGCTCAGCAAGCTTCTTGAGGTCGTCAGCATCAAGCTCTACGTCAAACTTAACGCCTTTTTCTTCCTTCATCTTGTCGATAAGCTCTTCAAAGTACTTCTTACCAACTTCCATAACTACGTCAGAATACATCTGGATGAATCTTCTGTAGCAGTCCCAAGCCCATCTGGGATTGTTAGATGCCTTTGCCATGTACTCAACAACTTCTTCGTTGAGACCGAGGTTAAGGATTGTGTCCATCATACCGGGCATGGAAGCTCTTGCACCGGAACGAACGGATACGAGTAAGGGATTTTCCTTATCGCCGAACTTCTTTCCGCAGATTTCTTCCATCTTTGTGATGTATTCAAGGATCTGAGCCTTGATATCATCGTTGATCTTTCTGCCGTCCTCATAGTACTGAGTACAAGCTTCAGTTGTAACTGTGAAGCCCTGGGGAACGGGAAGACCGATCTTTGTCATTTCAGCAAGGTTAGCGCCTTTACCACCGAGAAGTTCTCTCATAGACGCGTCGCCTTCTTTGAACAAGTAAACAAACTTTGTCATTGGTTTTTACCTCCTAATTATAATTTAACATATCAATAATACACTAAAATCAAAAAAATTTCCACCCTTTTTTGAAAAAAGACAAAACTTTTTTTAATCCGTGTATCTTTTTTATCATCTTTTACTAAATATTTGTATTTTTTTCTTGCATTTTTACCAATTTTTTAAAATAATCAAGGGTTTTCATATGCTCCGCAACGTGGCAGGATATGAAGCTTTCTGTGTAAAGCGTAGCTTTCATTAAAGTAGGCTCATCCACTTCCGTTTTGAAAAGACCGCTTACAAAGGGTGCATTTAATATGTAGTCCATAAAGGATGCCGCCCTTGTTCCCTCCGCCTTTAAGCCAAGGAGAGATGCACACCTTCTGCAGAGCACTCCGCCCTGAACGGGGCTGAAAGCGAAGGGTCCTTCTTCCGTTTCACAGCTTACGCAGGAGGACACCCGGGGATGGAAGCCTGACTCCTTAAGTATCTTAAGGTCGTAGATTATTTTAAGCAGGTTTATGTCCTTTTCTTCGTCTTGAAGCATATAAAGACAATTCAATAAAATCTTAAGTCCCATCCCCATATCCTCGGGAGCAAGGTGTCCCGCTAAGTCTGCCATATAGATTCCGAGGGCAAGACGAACGCAGTCATCCCGAAGATGATAAAAGCTTTCGATGCACTCATTTGAGCTTAAGGAATAGACATCCCTTTTCGGCGGATTTAAGACAAACTCGCCGAAACAGAGCAGCTCAGAAGCTGCTCTGTTTTTGCTTTTCATACTTCTTACGCCCTTGGCGCTTACTGAAATTTTTCCGAGTTCGGCGGTAAGAAGCGTAAGCATTTTATCATAATCCCCGAAGTTCACCTGTCTTATTACAAGGCCTTTTACTTTTATCGGCTCTGCCACGCTCTCCCCTCCATTTTCCCTTTTCCTTCATAAAAAGATAATCGGAAATTTTTCCGCTTTTATAAAAATTTCTTTCTTCCATGGTGCACCTCCATATATAGTTTACGGAAAATGCACCTTCTCTATTTAAGGAATTTACTTCCTTTCAAAGCCCAGAGTCTTTAAATCGCTCATACTGTTACGCCAGTCAGAGCGAACCTTTACCCAGAGTTTAAGGAATACTTTTTTGCCGAAAAACTTTTCCATATCGGATCGAGCATAGCTTCCCACTCTTTTTAAGGCTTCGCCGCCCTTACCGATGATTATGGATTTATGGGAATTTTTCTCGCAGTAAATTGCAGCCTCTATACGGAGTAAATCCTCTCCGTCGGAAAATTTTTCAATTTCCACAGCGGTACCGTGGGGAACTTCCTTATCGAAAAGTCTTAAAATTTTCTCTCTTATCATTTCTGATGCAATATCCTTTTCGGGCACGTCGGTCATCTGGTCTTCCGGATAATACATAGGTCCTTCCGGGATAAGCTTTAACACTTCGTCTATAACCTTATCCGCGCTTTCTTTAAGCGCCGACATGGGAATTACAGCCTCGAAGTCACAAAGGGCGGTATATTGGGCAATTACGGGAAGGATTGCATCCTTTGATGCCGCATCAGCCTTGTTAAGTACCAGTATGGCGGGAATTTCTCTTGCTTTAAGCTGAGCTATAAGCTCCTTTTCGGTTTCCCCGGGAGCCTTATCACACTCTGCAACAAGAACTGCCGCATCAACATCGGCAATGGTTTCCGTAACCACACGGTTCATAAATTCACCAAGACGGTTTTTCGGCTTATGAACACCGGGAGTATCCACGAATATAAGCTGATAATCCTCAGTTGTCTTTATGGTTAAAATGGAATTTCTTGTGGTCTGGGGCTTGTTTGATACAATTGCCAGCTTGTCCCCGGTTATTTTATTGAGCAAAGTGCTTTTTCCGGTGTTCGGACGGCCCACTATTGCAACAAAGCCTGACTTGAATATTTTATCGCTCATATTTACCTCATTCTCTCGGCAGGTTCATTGCCGCTAAAATCTTTTTCTCTTTTGCCTGCATTTCTTCTCTTTCGGAGTCTTCCATATGGTCATAGCCGAGGAGATGAAGCATCGAATGTACAGTTAAAAACCCAACCTCTCTTCTTTCGGAATGGCCGAACTCCTCAGCCTGTTCTTTCGCCCTTTCAAGGGAAATTACGATGTCTCCAAGGAGAAGGTTGTCCCCGTTATAGGTAAGGCTTTCTTCGTCTATGCATCTGTCCTCGTCAAAAGCAAGTTGGGGGAAGGACAAAACATCGGTAGGCCCGACTCTGTGCATATATTCTTCGTTCAGCTCTGCAATTTCTTCGTTTGTGCAAAGAGTTACGCTTACCTCACAGTTTTCGTCCATTTCTTCCTCGGAAAGGGAGGCTTTTATCGCAAGTTCAATAACTTCATCGAAGGAATCTTCCTCAATTGTCCGTTCTATCAGCAGATTCATCTACCTTTTCCTCCTTGTCGTCATACTTTATTCTCTTGTGGAAATGGCTTCCCAGCATTGAAACAAAGGCATCAATTATCTCGCCCAGTTCGCGGAAGGAAAGGTCGCATTCGTCAAGTTCTCCTTCAGCCATTCTGCTCTTTACAATTTTTGTAACCATAGCGCGAATGGATTCTTCCGTCTTATCATCAAGACTTCTTACCGCAGCCTCGCAGGAGTCGGCAAGCATAACGATTCCGGCCTCCTTGGATTCGGGCTTGGGACCGGGATATCTGAAATCTTCTTCTCTTGCATCAGGATCCATTTCCAGAGCTTTTTTATAGAAAAATCCGGTTAAAGTTGCACCGTGATGCTGTGCTATAACATTTCTTATGTCTTTTGGCAGACGATACTGTCTTGCAATTTCAAGTCCGTCCTCTACGTGACTGCGAAGAACCTTTGCGGACTCCGCCGGCATAAGGGCATCATGGGGATTATCGCCCATCTGATTTTCAAAGAAGTATCCGGGACGACGGAGCTTTCCGATATCGTGATAGTATGCCGACACTCTTGCAAGCTGATTGTTTGCGCCTATCCTCATACAAGCCGCTTCAGCAAGGTTTCCCACCATAAGGCAATGATGATATGTGCCGGGAGCTTCAAACATAAGTCTCTTCAAGAGAGGCTTTTCCGGATTTCCAAGATCGTTTAACTTAAAAGGAGTTATTATGTTAAAGATATTTTCAAATATGGGCGTTGTGCCTATGGTAAGAACAGAAGATATAAGGCCGTTTAATGCCCCGAAAATTGCCGCCTTGACAACAATATCAGCCGTTTTGCCTGTCATAAGCATAGCCATTGCCGCGCAAAGGGTTCCTGCTGCCATTGAGTATACCATGGCTTTTGCATAGCCGGATACACCCTCAACCTTTTTGAAAATCATGGATGTGATTGTTGAAAATGTAATCATCGTTATGATAAATTCTTCCGCCTGCCCCAGCATTATTGATGCCGCAAAGCAAAGATAAATGCTTACGATTGAAGAAAGGCGGGCACTTACGAAGGTCGCCATAAGTATTGCACAGTAGGGAAGCGGCACAAGATATGCATAATCCTTGGGCAGTCCCCGCATGATAAATACAATTAAAAGCATAAGCACCGGAAGAATGCATGCCATAATAATCTTTTCCTGAGAAAATCTCTTTCTTTCCGATTTTAACATTATGTAGTAAACGGAAACTGCATAGGATGCCATCATCAGCAACAAAATTCCCAGAGCGTATTTTACATTTATATGGCTCGCTCCCTTAAGCATTCCCATATCGGAAAGAAGGGAGATGTGAGCATCGGTTATAACCTCGCCACGTCTTACAATAATCTGATTTTTCTTATAAACCGTGGGCTCGATAAGCTTCTTTGCTTTATCTCTTTCCAGCTCTGTAAGCTCTGCATTGTATTCTTCATTTATTTTTGTGTAACCTTTGAAAAATTCGTCTGCAACCTTCTTCTTGGCAAGTTCTGTCTCCTTTGTGAGGAAAAGAGCTTCCATTTGCGAAAGAGCTTCTTCTGTATCAATTACACCCTTATCCATAATCTCCGAAAATGACTCGCGTACATTCTGAGAAAATACGCTGTAATCAGTTGCATTCATGGCAACAAGATAGGATATACTTTCATCAGAAAGCTCTATATCAATGTCTTCTTTTATAAAACTTATCTTTCCGGTAAGAGCTATCTCCATATTTCTCGCTTCTGTTATTGCCGCAAAACTGTTCTGAAGCTTTGTAAGCTGGTCTTCATTTACCTGGAAGTTGACAGAATACTGATTTTCAACCTGACTTGCAGCCGCATCCTGTCTCCTCTGAGTTGTAACCTTATCCTCTATTTCTCGGGTAGCGTAAATATCATCTGTGCATATATCTCCGGTTGTATAGTCATAGCTTTCCGGAACCGAAGACGTAAGAATTATTGCAAATGACAACACAAAGGATATTGCCAGGGCCAAAAAAACCTTCCAGTTAGTTTTTAATCTCCTCATTTATTTTTCCTTTCGGCAGCCTTTGCCGCCTTTTCCCTTTCATATTTCTCATAGCTGGTTATTATCTTCTGAACCAACGGATGACGCACAACGTCCTTTTCTGAAAGTCCGCAGAAGGCAATACCTTCGATATTTCTTAAAACCTTCATAGCCTCTTTGAGCCCCGAAGTTTTTCCGTCGGGAAGGTCAATCTGAGTTATGTCGCCGGTCACGATTACCCTTGATCCGAAACCGATTCTGGTCAAAAACATCTTCATCTGCTCCGGAGTGGTGTTCTGCGCCTCGTCGAGAATTATAAAGGCATCATCAAGGGTTCTTCCTCGCATATAGGCAAGAGGCGCAACTTCGATCTGTCCGCGTTCCTGATACTTCTGATACGATTCCACACCCATCATCTCATACATTGCGTCGTATAAAGGTCTTAAATACGGGTCTAC
>JAUNRD010000010.1:0-8886 GCA_030535815.1 Clostridia bacterium | reverse complement strand
AGACGCCTTCTCCCATATTCAGCAGCTTCCTCTCTCCTATCTGGACGCGCATCCCTCCGGCGATATCGTCAGCCGCATGATCACGGACGTCGATACCTTTGCCGACGGCCTCCTCATGGGTTTTACCCAGTTTTTCTCCGGCTTCAACAGCAGGACGGGTTAAAATTATCCGGCTTACCTCTTTTTTCCTGAAGGCTTCTACCGCCATTGCCACAGCCAAAAAGGTTTTACCCGTTCCGGCAGGACCTATGCCGAAGCAGATGGGGTTTTCTGTAATTGCCTTGATATAGCTCTTTTGTCCTAAGGTTTTTGCCTTGATGGGCTTCCCCTTTGAGGTAATACATATAAAATCTCCGTTTAAGGAAACAATTCCCGATGCAGAGCCTTCCTTTGCCATAGCTATACAATAGCGGATTCCCTGCTCAGTTAACGGCTCATTGTTTTTAAGGACGCTCATCATAGCGCCGATTGCCTCGTATGCGGCGTTGACATTTTCCTCGGCTCCCATAATCTTAATGGTGCTTCCCCTGTTTATTATCTGCACATTAAGCTCATGCTCCACAAGCTTGATGTTAAAATCAAAGCTCCCGAAAAGTTCTGCTACCTTTGACATATCTTCAATTTCATAATTTCTTTCCACCACGGAAAACCATTCCTTTCGGCATTAATCTTTCTTTTGTGTCAGCGCAATATTCTCAATGCACTCAAAAACCACCGTGACACGTATTTCCTTCTCATTTATTCTTTCGGTTTTAAGAAGCGTTGCTTTAATTTCTGTCCCTTCCCGGATGCTTTTTTCAAAGCTTTCAACAATTTCTTTTTCAGCCTCTTTTACCGCTATATTTTCATTTACCGTTATTTTATCTTTCACCGCTTCTTTATATTCTGTCTTTATTATCTTAAGCGGAAGCGGAATTTCCCCGAAAAGCATCAGATTTTTTTCTTCCCGTTTTTCTTCATAGCATTCAAAGGGTGCTTTTCCTGAAAACCTGAAAGTCATTCCGAAAGAGCCCATCACCACGCTGTAATAGTTCTTCTCCCTTCCGGTATATGTAATTATTTCCTTTTCCGTCCGTGCCACAAGACCTTCTTCCACCCAATAGGAAGCGTAAACCTCGCCCATTGCATGGACCGGCTCAAAGCCCTCTTTCTCAGAAGAAATCAGAACCTGCCCTTTTACAACGCTGTCGCCTTCACCAACTTTTGCCCAGCCACGTTTTGCAGTAACAGTCCTTATAACTCCGCTTCGTTTTGCAATTACATCGCAGGGCTCCTTAGTGTCGATGGGCATCTTGCCTATTTCCTTTTCTCTGACATGAATATAGCAGACAGTTCCTTTAATTTCAGGCCATATCCACGAAAGTCTGGGTTCTGAAAGCAGCGCTTTTTCACTGAAATCCTTTTCATCCACTTTATATTTTACCACACCTTGGCGCAATCCGCAATAGGAAGCTAAAATTTTTATTTCTTCTTTTGAAATTTTTTCGTTCCCGTCTATGCGGATTGTCCATATAAAAGAATTCAAAAACAGTATCAGCATTAAAAAAAGTCCTGCACCGCAAAGCAGAATCTTACGTTTTAATAGCTTTCTTATTTCAAAGGGAAATCCTGTCTTTTTTACTATTTTCACTCTGCATGAAGCCCTGTAAGAAGGAACGGTCATCTTTCTGAAAGCCTTGGGAGAAGCCTTAAACACTATGCCGTCTTCGGTTTTCACCGCATCCTTTATGTAAATACCCCTTAAAGCACATAAATTCACAAACCGTTCAGGATATTTTCCCGAAACCGACAGTAAAAGGCTTCCCGAAAGCCAGGTTGAAATATCCATAAAGTTCCTCCTTAAATAAACTCCAGGCTTTTAATTTTTCCCGATACGGAAATAATTTCATCTGTTATATGTGAAAGCGCAAGCCCTTCTCCTCCGATTTTTATTATCGCCTCTCCGGTATTTATTTTTACCGACCGATCATCATAGGAAATAATCCCCCTGTGATTTTCTATATTGCAGGAAAAGTCTCCTGACAGGGAAACATACGGAACATCAAGTATAACTTCACCCGGCAATTCTGTGCCCGATAAGGCTTTCGCCAATACTCCTTTTTTCAAAAAACCGCCCCCTCTTTCATATTTTATGCAAAAGGGTTCTTCTTATTACAGTATGTCCCACATATAAATATAAAAGGAGTGATTTTATGAAAAAGCTTTTTACCGTACTGCCTTTTATTTTTATGCTATGTATTTTATTTACGCTTCCGTTTTTATCAAAGCAGGTAAGTTCAGCTGTAAACAGCGGAATAAGCATCTGCTTTTCCGAGCTTATCCCTTCTCTTTTTCCGTTTCTGTTTTTATCCTCTCTTACAGCCTCCTTTGCATCCCCTTTTATGGTAAGGTTTTTTTCTCCCTTCCTGTGTCCTTTACTTGGCATAACCCCTTTAGCAGTTTCTGCGGTAATAACCGGATTTCTCGGCGGCTTCCCTTCAGGCTGTGCCGAAAGTGCAAGGCTTTATTCCGAAGGGAAAATATCCAAAGAGGAGGCTGAACGTCTTCCTTTGTTCTGCAATAACGCAGGACTTATGTTCACATTGGGAACCATAGGCACCGGACACTTTTCGTCATTCGAAGCAGGACTGCTCCTTTATTTTTTTCATCTGTTTTCATCTGTGATATGTGCTGTTTTAACAAGAAACAGCAAAAAAAGCTATTCCTTTACTCCAAAAGATATTCCTCCTCCGGTCCCATTGTCACGTTTTCCTTTACTTTTCACAAATGCATTGAAAAAAGCCATATTCTCCATGGCACTTATCTCAGGGAATTTTATAGTATTCCGTGTCATCACATCTTTACTTTTACACCTTTTCGGAAACAGCCTTGCTCTTACCTTCCTTTCAGGTCTTTTAGAAGTAACCGGCGGAATTTTAGCTATGCCCGAAACAACGGAAGGCCTGATTCTTTCTGCATTTTTGCTTTCCTTTAACGGTTTTTGCGTTCATATGCAGTCTATGGCTTTTTTTGCTCCACTTAAGCTTTCATTGAAAAAATGTATTATCGGGAAAATTTTTTCTGCCTTTTTAACCGCATTTCTTATGTATGTTTCCCTGGCAAATGGCTTTTCCCCCGAGAAAGGACTTCCGCCTATGGCGTTTTATATCGTCCTTGTCCTGATTCCAATCCTTTTTCTTTTTCCATATACAAAAAAAGCATCAGACAGCGTCTGATGCTTTTTATTATTTACTGCCGTTTCGCATTTTATAGAATAAATACTGCTGTGCAAATCCTGAATCCTCACCGAAAAGAGCGTATCCGTCCTGCCCTTCAAAGTATTCGTCCATTGCACGTTTTACCCACACATCCACGGGGAATGAATCAAATCTGGAAAGCGAAAAGAGAAGCACACAATCCGCCACTTTATTTCCCACGCCGAAAATCTCAAGGAGCGCCTCCCTTGCATCAGGTGTCTTGAGTGAACGGATTTTACCTTCGTCAATCTTTCCGGAAAGAATGTCAGAAACCGCTTTTTCAAGATATTTTGCGCGGTAACCCACGCCGAAAGCGATATAGTCTTCTTCCTTTACATCACGGAGTGCTTCCGCGTCCGGAAATGTATAATAAACCTTTCCCGAAAGCTCTCTTTCTTCGCCGTAAGACCTACATATTTTTTCCACACAGCCTTTGATTTTCGGGATGGAGCTTCGCTGTGAAATTATGAAGGACATAAGGCTTTCAAAAAATTCCTGTCTAAGTATTCTTATTCCGCTTCCGAAGGCAACAGCCTCTCTCATAACATCATTTTTAGAAACTCTTTTTTTAATTTCCGAATAATCCCTGTCTATATCAAGATAGTCTCTGAAAAAGGCCTCGTCTTCTTTTCCTGCACCGTCTATCTTGATTATCCTGCCGTCATAGGAAATGTTTATCGCCCTTTTTGCCGCAACCCCAGTATAGGAGCCATCGCCATTTTCGTTCCACCTGAAGCACTGACCGCAGTCAAAGGTGTGACGAAGGGAAAAGTCCCTTTCGAGTTTTATTTCAATGCTCATCTTTACCGCTCCTTTTGTTCGCCTTGGTTTTCATAAATCTTTGCTCTGTACGTAATATAAGCTCTTCCCCTCGTTTTAGCGGACTGTATGCCTCGTAAAGCACCTCTCCGCTTTTTAACTCATCATTGTCGGCAAGCCACAGGCAGATTGCGGCAAGAGCATCCTTGATAAAATCTTCAGTTTCGACAAATATTCCTCTGCCAAGCGCAGAGTAAGGCACATATACGTCTTTCTCTCCATTCATTATATGAATGACGCAAGGCCTTCCTATCTGCTTTTTAAGAATTGCCATAACCCCACTTTTGGCAAAGGCGTCACATATTACCACATCAGGCAACGTTTCACTAAAAAGCTCACTTATATCATCTTCACGAAAAATTCCGTTTGTGACGTTCCTCTTCATTTCGCTTATTCTTGCAGAATAAACCTTTGATCTTTCAAAGGGCGTTTCATTTATTGCCAGAAAACTTCTGCCTTCTTTTTCCATATCAAGTCTTTTTATTCTATTGCCCTGTGTCACATTTGCTTTTCCCCTGCTTTTATAGAAATAGTCTCCGTTTATGTATGCAGGTATCAGAAGCTCAGATAAAAGCAAGCAACCCTTCTCTGCATCCTCCGTTAAAAACAAAAACTCTACCGTGTCTGCGTCCATGCCCTTTATCATCATATCAAGACTTCCCCTGCCGCCTGAATCGAGATACAAAATAGCTTTTACATCCTCATCGGAATTAAATGTTTTTCCCCAGAGCGCACTCTGACATCTGCGACCAAGCGTTCTTATCATAGAGGAGAATTCCTCCACTACATTTTCACGGCAGGAGGAAATGTGTAAAATCTTCCTCTCCATAAGATCACTCCGATAAATATCTCTTCAATAATATTGATTTTTTCAAATCCAAGTGATATAATTATATCCGTAAATTTATTTTGTGTCAAGAAAGGATGCTTAACTTTGGCTATTAAACTTTTAGCGTTTGACTTGGACGGCACTCTCACCCAGCATAAAACCAAGCTTTCCGAAGAATACAGGGATTTTTTATTAAAGCTTTCGGAAAAATACACCCTTATTATGGTGGGTGCGGGAAAATCGGAAAGAATTTTCAACCAGATGGACTCGTTTCCCATTGACATAATAGGAAACTACGGGATGCAGTATGCAAAATACAATCCCGAAACCAAAGCTCAGGAGCTTATATATGATATAGTAGCGCCCTGCAACAAGGAAGAGTGCGAAAAACGAATCACTTACCTCCGTGAAAAGCACGGCTTTAGCGAGTATGCCGGCGACAATGTAGAATTTCATTCCTCCGGCTGTGTCACCTTCCCCCTTCTCGGCACAAAGGCGAAGCAGGAGGATAAGCTCGCCTTCGATCCCGACCGCAAACGCCGTCGTGCATTTTACAAGGAAGTTTGTGACCTTTTCCCCGAATACAACGTGTTCGTAGGCGGCTCTTCTTCCTTTGATATGGCTCCTATGCCCTATAACAAATACTACGCACTTTCAAAATATTGCGAAGAAAAAGGCATTGCACACGAGGAAGTAATTTTCTTCGGTGACGATTACGGCGAAGGCGGAAACGACGAGTCTGTTTATAAATCGGACTTCGGATTTATAAAGGTTGACGATTACAGAGAATTTATGAGCCTTGCGGCTCATCTCTTATAAAGGAGAAAAAACATGGACATTAAATCATTATTAAAAACCTTTACCTGCTCCTGCGGAAAGGAGCACAGCTGTGACATAAAAGACGTTTTTATTGAAAAGAACGCCGCAAAGAGAATTACAGAATCGGTAAAAGGCTATGAAACCATCACCGTTGCCTGCGACAAAAACACATACAAGGCTTACGGCAAGGAAGTTGAAACAGCACTTTCCGGAAAAAACTTTAAAACCTATATTTTTGAAGATGAGCTTCTCGTCCCAAACGAGTATGCTATAGAGCGTCTAACCTCTGCCCTTCTTGACGGCACCGATCTTATAATCGGTATCGGAAGCGGCGTTATTCAGGATTTATGCAAATATGTAAGCTTTGAAGGAAAGATTCCTTATCACATCGTTGCAACAGCTCCTTCAATGGACGGCTATGCATCAAAGGGTGCGGCAATGATTATCGGCAATATGAAGATAACCTACAACGCCCACGTGCCCCAGGTTATTTATGCTGATACCGAAGTTTTGAAAAATGCGCCCCTTGATATGATAAAGTCGGGCTACGGCGATATTGTGGGAAAATATTCCTGTCTTAATGACTGGAAACTCAGCCATGTGGTAAACGGCGAATACATATGTGACTATGTATATAACTTAACCTTTGATATGCTTCTTTCGGTAAAGGACTTAGGTTCTGCATTACTTAACCGTGACAGCGATGCGGTTAAAAAGCTTATGGAAGCTCTCGTCGGCGTAGGCATCGCTATGGCGTATGTAGGAAATTCCCGCCCTGCTTCGGGAAGCGAGCATCATATGTCTCACTTTTTCGAGGTCATCGGCATAATGAAAAACGAGCCTTACTTTATGCACGGTACCGATGTTTTATATTCCGCCTATTACACTGAGAAAATAAGAGAAGAGCTTATTTCTCTTTCCGACGTAAAGGCAAAAAGCGCCTTCTCAAAAGAAGCGTGGGAAAACAATATACGGGAAATTTATTTATCTGCCGCAGAGGGTGTTATTGCACTTCAGGAAAAGCTTGGCTGGTATAACGAGGATAAATTGCCCGTATACAAGGAAAAATGGAACGCGATAGTAAAGGTTTTATCAGAAGTTCCGTCAAGTGCTGAGCTTTTATCCCTTATTGAGAGCATCGGTCTTGATATAAAGGAATTTGAAAGCCTTTACGGAGAAGAAAAAATCAAAAACGCTATGCTTTATGCCAAGGACTTAAAGGACAGATATTCCGTTCTTTGGTTATACTATGCACTGATGGCATAAAAGAAAATTAAAAGGCGGTTGCAATGCAACCGCCTTTTTTCTCATCCATTTATTCGTAGGTGAAAAAGCCATCATTAGTCTCCACGTTGTGTATGCCGTAGTGCATAAGGGTTTCGGGAAGCACTTCGCTGAAGCGTTCAGGCCACCAGAATAAAAATTCCTCCGGCATACTGTCAGCTTTTGCATCGGGAGTATAGAAAATAAATTCTGTTCCGCCCTCTAAGCCGTAGGGCGTACTTGCCACATATAAAACACCGTCTTCAATCCACTCTTCTCCCACTGCCTTTTCGGTAGTAATTTCAGAAAGCGTCATCTTATAGGATGTTTCATCCATCTTTTCTATATTTCCGAACTTTCCGGAGAAATTGCACACATAACAGGTGCCGTAAGGATTCTCTTCTCCGCTCTCTCCCATATTGGTATCGTGAAAACCGCCGGTAAAGCTTCCGTCCTTTTCAAGATAAATCTCTGTACTCCACGCTCCCGCGCCGCTTGAAAAGTAAAATCCCATAGGCTCTGAAAAGGGAAGAGTTGCTCCTTGTTCTTCGGAAACTTCTTCCACCGCTTCTTCTGTTTCTTCTCCGATTGTTATTTCTGTTTCATCACCGCTCTTTACTTCCTCTGCGGATTTATTACAACCGGAAAATACGGATAGTGCCAACATTAAAGCCATTAAAATCACAAAATACTTTTTCATATAAACACTCCTTTACCAAAAAACGGCGGAAGAGTTCCGCCGTTTTCTTTATTTAACTTTTAGCAAAAATTTTCTTTGTTGAAAATTTTCATACCCGCATACATTTGTATTTAGTACTTCTGTACCGAAAAAATCCTGTTCGGATTTTTCATTTAGTCAGCCTCCGCTTCAACGCCAGAAAACTTTTTTGTTTTCTTTTGCACCACAAAAACCTTTTTGGGTTTTTATGGTTCCACCTTGTTTCGCATCGGCTTTTGCCGATTGCTACACACGGCTTCGGCCGACTCTCGCAAAAATTTTCTTTGTTGAAAATTTTCATACCCGCATACATTTGTATTTAGTACTTCTGTACCGAAAAAATCCTGTTCGGATTTTTCATTTAGTCAGCCTCCGCTTCAACGCTTCGGCCGACTCTCGCAAAAATTTTCTTTGTTGAAAATTTTTGCTTAAAAATCATTCTCTCTTCTCTCGTCAGGATCCACAACTCTTACAATAATTGCAGAAACCTCAGCTCTTGATATATTAGACTTGGGATTAAATGTTCCGTAAGAATCGCTTCCGGAAAGAACGCCAACGTTGTAGAGGAAAAGAATCTCTTCATAATATTCATCGTCCTCGGAAACGTCGGGAATTTCATAAACATCGTTTATTTCTTCCATTGCATCCTCTGGAATGATATTTGCAAAGATATACGCCATTTCTTCACGGCTTATCGCCTTATCGTAGTTTGTAAAGTCGCCTCTCTTGATGATGCCTTCTGTGATGGCATATGCTACATATTCCTCATACCAGGTTTTGCCTGCTGCAAATTCTGTTCCGTTATCGTAATAAATATCGTGAACTCTCGCTGCAATTGTAAGAGCCTCGGCAACAGTCATACTTCCCGCAGGATCAAAAGATCCGTCAGCACGTCCTGACATAAGTCCGTAACGGTATGCAAGCTTTACAGCACCGGTCTGCTTGGAACCGTACCATGCTTCTTCATCAATATCTGTGAAGATTCCGGTGTTATACATCTTCTTATAGCTGAAGTTTTCTATACCTTCCTTGCTTGCGGCAACCTTTACTAAAATCTTGCCTGAAAATTCGTCCTCTTCTATTGTAACAGCGGTGTACTTAATTGTAATTGTACCGGACTTTTCGGGCACGAAGCTTACGTCCTCAATCAACATATCATCGTCTTCGTAATAGAATTCGTAGCACTACTTTACTTATTCATC
>JAUNRD010000222.1 GCA_030535815.1 Clostridia bacterium | reverse complement strand
GAAGATGGGGAAAAAGAGCGAGGCGATAGGCTTTGCGGTTTATCTTGATTCTCTTTACGCCCTTTCCGAAGGCGAAACGGCTTTCGATGTGGATACGGTTATTTTATACGATGACAGCTGTGATATGAAAGCACTTTCAGATACGGTGAAGCTTTTCACCGCTGACGGAAAAAGTGCAATGGCGCTTAAAGAGGTGCCCGCTGATTTAAGATACAATAAGCTTCTTAAAATGAATGAGAGAGGGGTTGAAATCATTGAAAACCGTGCTTAATGTTGCGCTTCCCAAGGGAAGACTTGGCGAAAAGGTTTATGATATGTTTGAAAAAGCGGGTTTTCCCTGTCCCTCAATAAAAGAGCAGAACAGAAAACTGATTTTTGAAAACGAGGAAAAGTGCGTAAGATACTTCTGGGTAAAGCCCTCGGATGTTGCAATTTACGTTGAGCGTGGGGCGGCAGATATCGGAGTTGCGGGAAAGGATATCCTGCTTGAATACGAGCCTGAGGTTTATGAGCTTTTGGACCTTGACATCGGAAAGTGCCGTATGGCTGTTGCCGCAAAGCGGGATTTCAGGGAAAACACCGAGCGCCCATTGAGAGTTGCTACGAAATTTTCCAATATCACAAAGGCGTACTATGCGGCAAAGGGAAGAGATATCGACATAATTCACTTAAACGGCTCAATTGAAATTGCCCCGATTTTATCCTTGTCAGACGTAATAGTAGATATTGTCGAAACGGGCACAACCTTAAAGGAAAACGACCTTGAGGTAAAGGAAGAAATCGTTCCCATAAGCGCAAGACTTATTGCAAATAAGTCAAGCTTCAAATTTAAGGGCGATTTAATGGAAAAGGTTATTGCATCACTTAAAACACAGACAGCGGAGGGAAAGTAAGATGATTAAGATAATGAAATACGGAGAGGTTCCATCATCCGAGATTTTTGCAAGAGTGGAGCCTAAGGTGGATGTTACCGCCATTGTTTCCGATATAATAGATAATGTAAGAAAAAACGGAGATAAGGCGCTTTTTGAGTATACCGAAAAATTTGACGGAGCACGCCTTTCATCGCTGATTGTTACGGAAGAAGAAATAAAGGAAGCGGTGGCATCGGTTGAGAGCGAATTTATAAAGGTTCTCGAAAAAGCCGCAGCAAACATAAGAAAATTCCACGAAAAGCAGAAAAGAACAAGCTTTATCATAAATGACGAGCCCGGAATAGTAATGGGGCAGAAAATCATTCCCGTTGACAGAGCAGGTCTTTATGTACCGGGCGGTACGGCGGCATATCCTTCCACCGTTTTGATGGATTCGATTCCTGCAAAAATTGCAGGATGCCCCGAGGTGGTTATGGTAACACCCCCCGGTAAGGACGGCAAGGTAAATCCCGTAATACTTGCAGCGGCATATGTTGCAGGCGTTGATAAAATCATAAAGGTGGGCGGTGCCCAGGCGATTGCGGCGCTTGCTTACGGAACAGAGTCCGTTCCCAAGGTTGATAAAATCGTCGGTCCCGGAAACGCTTTTGTTGCAGAGGCTAAAAAGCAGGTATTCGGTATGGTTTCAATCGATATGATTGCAGGCCCCAGCGAAATTTTAATTGTGGCTGACGGCGCATCTGATCCGGTATGCGTTGCGGCAGACCTGCTTTCCCAGGCAGAGCATGATAAGCTGGCAAGCGCGGTTTTGATTACGGATTCATCTTACCTTGCAGAAGAAGTATCAAAGGAGCTTGAAAAGCAGATTCCTCTTCTTTCGAGAAGCGAAATCGCAAGGGAATCCATTGACAACAACGGAAAAATTATTGTGGCGGAAAATCTTTTTGCGGCAATTGAAATTGCCAACGAAATTGCTCCCGAGCACCTGGAGCTTTGTGTGGATAATCCCTTTGACTATCTTGATTCCATCCGTCACGCAGGGTCCATATTTATGGGAAGGAACTGCCCTGAAGCACTGGGCGACTATCTTGCAGGTCCTAACCACACACTTCCCACAAGCGGTACGGCTAAGTTTTCAAGCCCCCTGTCCGTTGACGATTTCATAAAAAAGACACAGTATACCTACTTTACAAAAGACGCCCTTAGCCGTGTGGCAAAGGATGTGGAGCTTTTTGCAAATAAGGAAGGACTTACCGCTCACGCAAAAAGTGCGGTAAGCCGTACGGAGGAAGTATGAGCAGATTTCAGAATGAAAGAATAAAAAGCCTTATGCCCTATACACCGGGGGAGCAGCCAAAGGAGCGTAAGTATATAAAGTTAAATACCAACGAATCGCCCTATCCGCCTTCAGAAAAGGCTGTTAAGGCAGCGTCCGAAGTAGCTGCAAAGCTTATGCTTTACTCTGACCCCGAATGCAGGGCACTTACGGAAAAAATGGCGGAAACACTTGGCCTTTCCTATGATGAAGTGCTTATGACAAACGGCTCCGATGAAATACTCAATTTTGCATTTATGGCGTTTTGCGACAAAAATACCCCTGCGATATTTCCCGACATAACCTATGGCTTTTATCCGGTGTTTGCGGATTTAAACGGCGTACCCTATGAGGAAATTCCGCTGGAAGATGATTTTTCCATTGATATTAAAAAGTATTTTAATGCAGGGAAAACCGTTATCATAGCAAACCCCAATGCACCCACGGGAATTTACCTGACTCTTTCCGAAATTGAGGAAATCGTTAAAAACAATAAAGACAACGTGGTGGTAATCGACGAAGCTTACGTGGATTTCGGAAACGAAAGTGCAGTTACCCTTGTAAGAAAATACGACAATCTGCTGGTTACGGGAACCTTTTCAAAATCCCGTTCCATGGCAGGGGCCCGTCTCGGCTTCGGATGCGGAAATCCCGAGCTTATACGTGACCTTAATACCGTTAAGTATTCAACTAACCCCTACAACGTTAATATGATGACTCAGGCATCAGGTTTAGGCGTATTGAATGATGAAGAATACACAAAAGCAAACCTTGAAAAAATCGTTGATACAAGGGAATATACCAAAGCGGAGATGAAAAAGCTTGGCTTTACCCTTACGGATTCAAAGGCAAACTTCATTTTTGCAAAGCATGGCGTTTTGAGCGGAGAAGAAATTTATACAAAGCTTCGTGAAAGGGGCATACTTGTGCGCCATTTCACAAAGGAAAGAATAAAGGATTATAACAGAATAACCGTGGGAAGCCGAGATGAGATGGAAGCACTTTTATCGGCATTATCCGAAATAATAAAATAAGGGTGATAATTTTGAGAACAGCGGAAATAAAAAGAAAAACAAACGAGACAGATATTTGTCTTAAGATAAATTTAGACGGTAAGGGAGAAAGCAAAATTGATACAGGCTGCGGCTTTTTGGACCATATGATGACGCTTTTTTCAAAGCATGGCAGATTCGATATTGAGCTTTCCTGCAAAGGAGATACCTTCGTTGACTATCACCACACAACTGAGGATATCGGAATCGCCTTGGGCGAGGCTTTTACAAGTGCTCTTTCCGACAAAAAGGGAATATGCCGCTACGGCTCCATGATTCTTCCTATGGATGAAGCTTTAATCCTTTCAGCGGTGGATTTATCGGGCAGAAGCTATCTTGTCTTTGATGCCGGAATCCCAACAGAAAAGGTGGGGGACTTTGATACCGAGCTTGTAAGGGAATTTTTCCTTGCATTTTCCGACAATGCAAAATGCAATCTTCACATCAAAATGCTTTCGGGATTAAATTCTCATCACATAATCGAGGGAATGTTCAAGTCCGTTGCAAGAAGTCTTAAGGCGGCGGTTAAAATTGACGAGGATGCAAAAAACGAAATACCTTCAACAAAGGGAGTGCTTTAATGATTGCAATAGTTGACTACGGAGTGGGAAATCTCTTTTCCCTCAAAAGCTCCCTTGATATGATTGGAGCAAAAGCCTTTGTTACAGGCGATGCAGAAGAAATAAAAAATGCCGACAAGATAATTCTTCCCGGCGTAGGCGCTTTCGGAGATGCGGCAAAAAAGCTTCGCGATACAGGGCTTTTCGATG
>JAUNRD010000221.1 GCA_030535815.1 Clostridia bacterium | reverse complement strand
CCGGGTTTTGCTAATTTCGTTACTCCCCATCTTATGAGCGTACCTGCTGTATCAGTTCTTATGGGCGATATGGCGGTGCTTCACGATGCAGAGGAATGCGGATGCGGTATCAAGACACCGTATATGGAAATCCTTGGCAGAGCCGGAACAAGTGCAACCAAAAGCTGTGCGATAAAAGCAAGCGAACTTCTGAAGAGATAGAGGTGAAATGCATGATGGAATTTATTATAAGAGGTAAAAAAACCGCACTTGAAAAAGAACATTGTTTTAACGGAATAAATGAACAGATAAACAATGACCTTTCAAACGGAGTTTTAGATATAAGAAAGGCCATTTCAAGCCTTGATAAGCTTGGTCATTTTGTTGCCGAAAGTGAAACTTTTTTGGTTCCGGAACTCATGGAACTCGGCTTCTCAAAAGATGAGGCTATGCAGATAAAAAAAGACTCTCTTGCCGTTTTATCGGAGAAAGAGCTTTACAAAAAGATAAACAGAGAGCTTGGCGGCCTTCCTTTTGAAATTTCCCGTCAGACAAGTCGTGAAGAACAGTTTGAAGGCTGGATGCCGGTTGGTGTTTTGGGCCATGTTACAAGCTCAAACGATGCAATGCTTCCGTTTTTCAGTTCCGTGGAAGGAATTTTAACAGGAAACATAAATGTTATTAACACGGCATCGGGGGCACACAAGGTTGCAATGAAGCTGATTGAAAAACTTTGCGAAGAAGACGAAAGTTTATGTCCGTATTTTTACGTATTTCCTCTTTCATCAAAAGATAAGGAACTTTTAACTGAACTTTTCAGTTTGTGTAACACAGTTGCGGTGTGGGGGTCTGACGGTGCAGTCCGTGGCGTAAGAGAACTTGCACCAAATGGTGTAAATATCGTTGAATGGGGAAACAGAATCAGCTTCAGTTACTTTACGGAAAAGGGCTGCACAAAAGAAAGGCTTACAGGACTTGCACACGATGTATGTGTAAACGACCAGCAGGCGTGCAGCGCTCCTCAGATTGTGTACTATGAAACGGATTCAAAAGAAGAGCTTTTGAAGTTTGCCAATGATTTTTATACAGAGCTTCAGAAGGTATCGGATACCTATCCCCTTCATCCTATGACTCAGCCCGAAAAGGCTGAACTCACGGCACAAACCAAAATGTGCTATCTTGAAGAAATTATGGGAGATGCAAAACTTATTGACGGAAACGGATGCCGTTTGTTCGTCAAATTTGATAACGAACTTTGTGCATCGCCTTTGTACCGTACTGTTATAGTTAAAGGAATCAAAAGATGTGAGCTTATCAGCGTACTAAGGCCGTTCCGTTCGTATTTGCAGAGCGTTGGTCTTGCGTGCAGCACAGAGGAAATTGTTCCGCTTACAAACCTTTTGCTTGCCGGCGGTGTTACCCGTATAACAGAACCGGGACTTATGATGGGCGGATACACAGGAGAGCCCCATGACGGTGTTTTTGCCATGACACGCTATCTTAAAAGGGTAAGCTTTATCAACAGCGGGTTGCCTTCGGGAAGCATGTCGCTCAGCGAAATGAGCTCCGAGATGAGAAAACCTTTTGATAACGGCACACCGGTACTTAAAAAAGATGAATTCCCTGCCGAAAGAGAAATTGAAGACGAAGGCTATCTTGTTCTAAAAAGCGGAGGCAGCAGCGGAAAAGCAAAGTACGCACCCCACACATATTCCGATGCTGAAGTTACATATAAAGAAACAGGTCGTTTTATTATCGCCGCAGGCGTTAATCCTAAAAAAGATATCTGTATGAATCTGTTTTATTCAGGTGAATTGTACGGAGGCTTTATAAGCATATATGAAGCACTGAAAAGTGCTGAAATAATCCAGCTTCCCATGACTGCGGTTATGGATATGGAACGTGTGGCAAACGAAATCGTGGAAAGCAAAGTAAATGTGCTTATGGGTATGCCTACATATCTTTTGAGACTGTTCTCAGAACAGAAAGAAACCCTTGAAAATTATGGTGGCATTGACCTTGTACTCTACGGCGGAGAGCATTTTGACCCTGCACAGGCAGAATATATTAAAAAGACATTTAATATAAAAAGAATTGCCTCCATCACATACGGTTGCAATGAAATCGGTTCTATGGGATATGCCTGCGAGTATTGCGAGGGAAGCATTCATCACGTGGCACCAAGTAAATATCTTGAGATATTAAAACTTGATACTGATGAACCTGCACCGTTCGGTGAGGTTGGCAGACTTGTATGGACCCCCATCAACCAGGAAAACACTCCTATTAAACGATATGAAATAGGAGACCTCGGCAGATTTGTGAAAGAACCGTGCAAATGCGGAAGACTTGCACCAAGATTTGAACTTTTGGGAAGATTCGGAGATGTTTTTAAATTTGCAACCAACTATGTAAATTATAAAACGATTAAATCCATTTTTGCGGAAAAAATGAACTATAACGGATGGCTTCAGGTTATTTTGTCCTATGACAAAGTAAGCGTAATGACGATTTGTGTTGAAACCGAGTTTGCTGATTCAGAGTCGGGAGCCCTTGAAGTTCTTAAAAGTAATTATCCTGAAATTAATGAAAGCTTAACAGATAAAACAGGTATTGTAAACATTGTTAAACAGGATAAAGACCGCTTTGAGCTTAGCTTACGCGGCGGAAAGGTAAGAAGCGTAATAGACAAAAGGAATAAGAATTAAGGAGGACATAAAATGGCAAATTCATTCAGCGTTAAACGAAGCCCTCTTGTAACTAAAACCTTTCTGTCAATTCTTGTCCCCACTATTCTTATGAATCTGACAACGGCAGTCGGCTCAATGGCAGATACAGTAATAATAGGTCAGTATCTTGATGACTTGTCCCTTTCGGTTGTAACTTATGCAACGCCGATTTATATGGTTATCAATACAATTGCCGCTTTATTTGCTATCGGCGGTTGTATCGCCGTAAGCGTTGATACAGGAAAAGGCGAAAAGACAAGTGCCAACAGAGCATTCAGTATGTCTGTCATCTGTCTTGTGTTCTTATCTATGCTTCTGTTTTTTGCAGGTGTGTTTTTCACTAAACAGATAACAGTTATGCTTGGTGCGGGAAATGAGCTGGTTTTTGATAAGGTAAAAACATATGTGCAGATTATTTTATTAGGTGCTCCCATTTTCATTTTAAACATTGCAGGTGCATTTTTTGTAAGAAATGATGGCAGACCTACACTTTCGATGGTAGGAATGATTTCAGGTATGGGGATAGATATTATATTAAATCTTGTATTTGTGGGATTTATGAGTATGGGCGTTGCCGGTGCAGCTATCTCTACGGTAATAGGTCAAGGTGTGGGACTAATAATTGTAGGAAGTCACTTCCTGTCAAAAAAGAACACACTTAAATTCCGCTTTGCTTTTGACTCTTCGGTTTGCCGTATTATAAAAAACGGAATTGGCTCAGCACTTTCCTTTGTGTATCAGTTTGTGACTATTATTATAATGAATCACTATGTAGTTCAGATAAGCGGACCCGAAGGCATTGTAATATATACCGTTGTGTTTAATTTGTGCACAGTATCTCTTGCAGTTTTTGAAGGTCTTAGCCAGACTATACAGCCAATGGTCAGCCTTTACTTCGGAGAAAAAAGCAACAAGAAAGTAAAAGACAGTGTAAAGCTTGCAATACTTTCTGCTGTTATAATATGCGGAAGTGTTATGGCTGTGCTTGAAGTCTCCCCTTCTATTGTGCCTCATATGTTCGGTATAAGTGAAAGCGGATTGATTCAGCAGTCTGCTCTGGCAGTAAGAATTTACACCACAAGTATGTTTATTATGACACTAAATGTAATAATCGGAAATTATCTTCAGTCTATTGAATTCGGACAGATAACAAGTGTTCTGGTAAGTCTCAGATGTTGTGTTTTACTCTTGGTAAGCGTGTTTGCTTTAGGCGGGATTTTTGGACTTTCCGGAATATGGGCGGCGTACACAGTAGCAGAAATTCTTACATTTATTGTATTTACAGCACTCAATATTATAAAAAGGAAAAAGCTTTCA
>JAUNRD010000220.1:2388-4031 GCA_030535815.1 Clostridia bacterium | reverse complement strand
ACAATTCTCCCCGAGGAGCGACAACCGATAGGGGTATTTGTTTGTCCTATGGACGGGATTCTCCTAATTGCTTATTTTATGAGAAAACAGCATTTTGATAAGTATCGACTGGCTATATAGCAATTACAAAGCTTTCGGTAAGGCTGTCCTTGCTATATAAGGGACAAGTTAATTTCAAGTTAACAAAACAGCAGGAAAACATGTTTCCTGCTGTTTTTGCTATCAGTTAGAGTGGTAAGGATTATGTCCTTTGCAGGGGTAATTCCGGGAAAGGAAATTGTGTTTGGGACAAAGCCATTGAAGCAAGCTTTCTGCCTTGATTTTCATGGTACATAACAGAAAGTAAAAAAGTTACTTCCTCTTATGCGGAGGATAATAATATTTTGTAGGGGATAAGCCAAAATGCTTTTTAAACTCAACGGAAAAATGCTTGTAATCGGAATATCCGCACATTTCAGATATCTGTTGCAACGAATGATAGCCCATCACTATAAGAGATGAAGCATATTCCATACGTTTGTTTATCACATATTTTTTGGGGGACATTTTATATTCTTTGAAGAAAAGCTTGCGGAAATATACATCGCTGATGGATGACTCTTTAGCAGCAGTAGCCAGGGATAAATTTTCATTGAATATGTTTTCTTCTATATACTGTATGGCATTAGAGATTTTAGAAGACTGTTTTATCTCGGAGCGACTGTCTTTATTGAATTCAGAAAAAATATTGTTTAGTATTGCGGAGGAGTCATATTTATATGGGCCGGTTTTTCTTGTCCAGCATTCGAGCAGCTCCCTGAAAAGTTTTTCATATTTACTATAGTCGGACGGAATGAATTTCTCAACTCTGTCCGTAGAATAGTTGTGGACTTTAAGGTGAATGGCGATGGATTCGTTGTATTTATTCTGACAATCTGATATAATCGATCCCGGAATATAGGCTATAGAATGATCGGTAATTGTTTCAGTGTTTTTGTTGAAAGTGTATTTTGCATTGCATTTTATCTTGAAAGAAAGGTCGTCAAAGGCGTGTTTGGGATTGTGTGAATCTTTCTCTCCTTCTATATAATAAAATACATCCAAAATCTGGAATGATACATTGTCTTTTTCGAAAATCATAATAAATCCCCTCCTTTTTGACAATATTATAGCATATTTGTTTTCAAAAGTCAACTTTTTGTATCATTTTATATGTTTAAATAAGTGAAGCTTTCTGCTATAATAACAACGTATGTTCTTTACATATTTATTTCCTTCCTATTCATATCAAGGATGCGTGATATCGATATGCATCCTTTGATATGAAAAAATCAGGTTATTGAAGCGTATGCTTTGATAATAAAAGCCACTCACAAAAAAGTCGTCCATCGGACGACTTTTTTGCTATGAATTAAGTTTTCTGTATTTTCCGGGAGTAATTCCTTCTTTGGCTTTGAAAACATTTGAGAAATAGTTGGAATCGGAAAAGCCTACGGAAAAGGCAATCTCTGTTATGCTAAGCCTGGAATGACAAAGCAGAGATTTTGCTGCCTTGAGTCTTACGGATACCAAATATTCCCGGAAGCTCTGGCCGGTTGCCTTTTTAAATATATGGCTTACAGAGGAACGGCTGACAGAAAATTCTTCGCAAATTTCGCACAGGG
>JAUNRD010000220.1:415-2378 GCA_030535815.1 Clostridia bacterium | reverse complement strand
ATCCTGGGAGTAATAACGGTTTACATACTTTATTATCCTGTCCACAATGTCTGACTCACGGCTCACTTCCGTGGTCTTTACGTATGCTAATTCAAGCATTCTTATAAGGGGAGCTATGAGCATATCAATATACTCCTTGTCAGGCATATCTTCTTTAAGGCTTTCTGCCGTCTGATAAAGGACTTCAAAAGGTATGCCAAATTTTTCCGAACATCTTTCGACATAAGAAGGGTAAGAACTGTTTCTGTATCCGCTCACGCATATGAAGCCAACTGTGGAATTTCTTCCGTTTATGGGATAAACATATTCCGTCACCCCGGCGTAGCAGGTTCCGCAAAAGGAGCCTGTTTTACATTTTTCATTGATTTTATACTGTCGGTTTATGCAGTGCTCGTGAGCCTTGGGAAAGGTTTTTACATATATGCAGTGAGAATTTTCGTGTATATTGAAATAAATAAGCTCACTCTCTGAAATAAGCTGCTCATTTCCGTTGGGATGAAGTGTGATTTCGAGCTGACATTGCTTTTTTAAAAACAGTATATAATTTTTGATTTCCTTTATAAAATTATTCATAAAATGCACCTTTTTATAGTTTTTGTTCACTAAAACGATGGAAGGGAGCCTAATTTTGTGCTATGATTATACTATAATAATGTGGAGGTGTCAATATGAAATATACTTTGGAAATAACAAATGAAAGAAATTACGATGTAATAGTTGTAGGTTCAGGACCTGCCGGTATGGCTGCTGCGATAATGGCGGGAAGAAACGGAATGAAAACCCTGCTTATCGAAAGCGGGGGAAGAGTTGGCGGCATTGCAACCTCAGGTATGATGAGCCACTTCGCCGGAACGGTTGGTAACAAGTTATACCACGAAGTTCTTGAAAGGGCGGCAGAAAAGAATTATTTTGCCCCCGGAGTAAAGACTCCCGAGATAGATCCTGAGTTTTTGACGATTACCTATATTGAAATGCTTGAAGAATCAAAGGTTGACACTTTGCTTTACACAACATTCTGCGATGTGGTTATGGAGGATAAAAAGATAAAAGGAATCATCTGCCACAGCAAGGACGGCTTTTCGGCATTTTATTCAAATGTTGTGATAGATGCATCGGGCGATGGGGATGTGGCATATAAGTGCGGTGCAGAATTTATCAAGGGAAGAGAAGAAGACGGAAAAATGCAGCCTGCAACCCTTATGTTCAAGGTTGGCGGAGTGGATATGGAAAGAGCCGTTTTTCCCGAATCCTTCGAAACATTGGTTCCGACAGAAAAAGGTGAGCTTCAGGCTCTTGCAAAGGAAAAACTGCCTCATCCTGCAGGCCATGTGCTTCTTTATAAATCACCGATTCCCGGAATTGTCACCTGCAATATGACAAACATAACTGGTGTTGACGGAACAAAGGCGGAAGATCTTACAAAAGCGGAATTTGCCTGCCGCAAGCAGCTTCCCGCGATAGTGGAATTTTTAAGAGAATATGTTCCCGGCTATGAAAAGTGCTATATCATAGGAAGCGCTTCTCTTATAGGAGTTCGTGAAACCAGACACTTTGAAGGCGTGAAGAAAATTACGGCGGAGGAAATTTCAAAGGCTCACCAGCATGAAGACTTCGTTGTGTTTGATGCACACTTTAATTTCGACGTACATAATATCACCGGTTCAGGTCTTGATGAAACCGGAAGTCAAAGGAATTTTACTCAAGCAAAGGGGTATACAATCCCTTACGGATGCCTTGTTCCGAAAGAAATTGACGGGCTTTTGCTTTCCGGAAGAAACATTTCGGGAACCCATATGGCACATTCAAATTTCAGAGTAATGCCTATATGTATGGGAATGGGCGAGGCGGCAGGAATTGCGGCAGCTCTTGCCATAAAGCAGAACAAAGAGCTTCGAGATATTGATGTAAAAGATATTCAGGATAAGTTATAATATTGCCGGTAATCCCCGCATCTTCAGTATAA
>JAUNRD010000220.1:0-405 GCA_030535815.1 Clostridia bacterium | reverse complement strand
GATGCGGGGGATTTATTTTGAATGGTAAAATAATAGATGATTTTTGTTAAAAAATTCCGAAAAACACGAATATAATTTCTAATTCCTCAATATTGGGGCGGGTTTGTTTCTAAAAGTTAACTTTTTGTATCGTTTTATGAGTTTAAATTTTTATATAAGCTTGCTATAATATTATTGCGCAAGAAGATATTGGGTAAAGAAAAAGGAGGTCTATTATGAAAAAGAAAATTTATTTGCTTTTGTCACTTGTGCTTATGAGCATATGTGTAATTGGAGCAAATGCCGAAGGTGAAGTGGCTCAGATAGGCGATGTTAAATATGCAACTGTTGCAGAGGCTTTTGCCGCTGTAGGAGACGGACAAACCATTGAGCTTTTGTCCGATGCTTCTTTTGACAACGTGGTAG
>JAUNRD010000219.1 GCA_030535815.1 Clostridia bacterium | reverse complement strand
TTGGTTAGAGCAACCGGCTCATAACCGGTTGGTCCGGGGTTCGAGTCCCTGATGGTCCACCAAACAAAAAAGACACCTTAGCGGGTGTCTTTTTTTGTTTCTTGTAACTTACATCAGGGACGAGAACCCTGAGAGGGTTTTTGCGTATAAAAAACGATTGATTATCGTTTTTAGCAAAAAATGTGAAGACCGGTACAGAAATGCGAAGCATTTGGGTGGTCGAGCAGTATGGATGCGAAGCATACATGTCCCTGATGGTCCACCAAACAAAGAGCATATCCGAAAGGGTATGCTCTTTTGCCTTTCTTACAGCTAATCTATAGTCCAATCAGCGTCGCTTCCCTCCGCTTCTTGGTCAGGGACTTTCGGCTGAAAAATCATACTCAATGATTTTTCTCGCCTCAACTGATGGTCCACCAAACAAAGAGCATATCCGAAAGGGTATGCTCTTTTGCCTTTCTTACAGCTAATCTATAGTCCAATCAGCGTCGCTTCCCTCCGCTTCTTGGTCAGGGACTTTCGGCTGAAAAATCATACTCAATGATTTTTCTCGCCTCAACTGATGGTCCACCAAATAAAGAGCCGAACTTTCGTTCAGCTCTTTTATATTATTCTTCAGAAGTTTCTTCTGCAAGCTCTGCTTCGGCTTTTTCAATTTCTTTATTTTCCTTGGAAGCCTCTTCCGTCTTCTTTCCCAGAAGCGAAGGAAGCTCCATGCCTGCCATTGCGAAAACTTCTTCCAAAGGAGGAACAGACTTCATCATACCCGAAATAAAGTTTGCTGTAGAGGTCTTTCCGTCGCCGTTTGCTCCGCCGTCCCATACGGTAACCTTATCAATCTTGATATTCTTAACCGCATCAACCTGAACACGCATTAACTCTTCAAGCTTATCTGCAATCAAAAGCCTTAATGCCGCATTCGCATCTCCGCCTGCAGATTTCACGATTTCAGCAAAACCTGCCGCCTGCTTTTTAAGAATTTCTTCAACACCGCGAGCTTCTGCTTCCATTTTTGCATAGATAGCATCAGCCTCACCCTTTGCTTTACGGCGAAGCTGTTCAGCCTCAGCCTCAGCTTCAAGCTCCATTTCTTTCTTTTTAGCTTCAGCACGCACGATAATGTCAGCTTCCAGAGTTGCCTGCTCCTTGGCACGTCTTGCCTGCTCTGCCGCCTGTTCTGCCGCATAGGATTCTTCCAATGCCTTTGCCGCCTGAATTTTCTCTGCGGTTGTAGCAATCTTTAATGCCTCTGCCTCTTTTTCCTTAAGAGCAGCTTCAGACATGGCAATCTTCATCTTAGCTTCATTTTCACCCTGGATTGCAACAGAGTTCGCCTCAGAAACCTTGATACGTTCTTCCATTGTTGCATTAGCTTCACCGATAGAACCGTCTCTGTCCTGCTCTGCAACGCTCTTTTTAGCATCGTTTATTGCCTTTGCGGCAGCTTCCTTACCAAGAGCCGAGATATATCCTGATTCGTCGCTGATATCCGTTACGTTAACGTTGATTAAGCGAAGACCGATTTTCTTAAGCTCGGTTTCAACATTGCTGCTTACTGCCGCCAGGAACTTATCACGGTCGGTATTGATTTCCTCAATATCCATGGTAGCGATAATAAGACGAAGCTGACCGAAGATAATATCCTTCGAAAGCTCCTGAATTTCGGAAAGCTGAAGTCCTAAAAGACGCTCAGCCGCATTTTGCATAACGCCGGGCTCTGTTGATATACCTACAGTAAATCTTGAAGGCACGTCAATTCTGATGTTCTGTCTTGAAAGGGCATTCCTTAAATCCACCTGAATTGATATGGGAGTAAGATCAAGGTATGCATAGGACTGGAACACGGGAATGATAAACTCCGCGCCACCGTGGATACACTTTGCACTGCGGTTCGTACCGTCTTTATTTTTACCGATAGAACCGTAAACTACCATTATTTTATCTGAAGGACACTTTTTATATCTGGAGCATACCCAGACAATAAACGATACCGCGATAATAACAATGGCCATAACTAATAAAACAACACCGGGATTCATAAAATTACCTCCATTTATATTTATTTTCTTTTAACAACTAAATCAGTTTCGCCGCTTATTCCCACAACAACAACTTCGCTTCCTGTAGGAATCGCTTCCTTGGAATCTGTTACGGCATTACGCTCTACATACGAGCCCTGAAGCATAATGTGAACCTTTCCTTCTCCGCTTCTTTCAGCAGGAATCGTAAGATGTACTTTACCTGAAGTTCCAAGAGCATTACGATTATCAATATTTCCGTTACTCTTAAGCTTAAGCACCGCACGGAAAAGATAAGCCATAACCACCATCATAACAAAGCCCGAAACAAAAGCCACCGGCAAAGTGATAAAAAGACTTATTCCGCTTCCTGCCATAAGCGCGCCTACCCAGCCGAATACCACGAAAAAGGCGATAAATCCGCGGACCGTAAAAATCCTTAATCCTTCAAGCCCTGATACATCCGCTACTTCGGTGATTTCATTTTCTCCGAAAACTCCGTCTGTATCAAAATCATCGGGGATTTCCGCTTCTCCCATTCCGTCTCCCGATGCATCCGAATCTCCCAAGCCAACCAGCATAAGTACCGTTTCAATAACCAAAAACAAAGTGGATGCAATTGCTATACAATAAAATATCTGTTCAGCTAATAAAAGCGAATTCCACCAGTTTATAAAACTCATTCCTCATACCCCCTCATTAACTAATAAAGTGTTGCCAAACAAGCCGCCGATTCAGCTTTTAAGCGGGCTGCTCCGTGGGAATACAGCATTACTTTAAGTATTTTTTTAAGCTTTGCCTTTTCTCCATCGTCATAGCCTGTAAGCTCTTTCAGAATTTTATCTACAGCCTCATCAACGGCACTTTCATCCATTATATTTATATTCCCATCTGACAGAAGATCCACATATATATGATAAAGCACATTATCGCCTATAAGATCATCATCGGGATCGTCAACCTCTCCTCCGATAAGCTTTACAAGCTCGCATATCTTTTCAAGCTGAAGCGCTTCTTTCAGCATATTGATAATTATAATTCTGGCAAACTGTGCTCTTCCGTAAACTCTTTTAACCGGCGATGCAACAAATCCTCTTTTAACCCAGTTCTGTATTACATAGGGCTCAAGCCCGGTCATCACAGACACCTGGGAAAGAGTAATTCCTCCGGTTGCAAAAATCCCGTCAAACAAAACCTTTGATGCACCTTTTTTTATTTCAGAAACCTCTATTACAGTACCGGGAAATGTATTCAGCATTATTACACCTCGTTTCATCCTCTCCTTCATCGTTACTATGATTATATCACACGGTCACTCGATTGTCAATAACAATTTGATGATTTTTACAAACGCAAAAAAATATCCCGAAGCTTTTGCCTCGGGATATTTTTCTTATTCAACAACTGTAATATTTGTAATGTGGGGATCTGCGCCTTCGTACCAGTAAATAAAGCCTTCAACGTCAACCTTATCGCCTGCTTCAAGCTCGCCAACAGTCTTATAAACTTCACTTTCAACACCTGTTAAGTAAACCTCAACACAGAAATTGAATGTTTCTTCACCGTTGGAAAGCTTAAGATAAATATCATCACCGGGTTCATCATTCTTATAGTTGATTTCTTCAACTGTAAGCCCCTTAAAGAGTGCCTTCTGGTTCTGGTGCTTTATAAGTTCTTCTGTTCCGAGGAGACTTGTAGCATCAAATGCTTCTGCAACGAAGTTACCTTCAAGGATTTCGAATGCTGCGTCAATAATTTCAACCTCTCCTGACCACTCAGCTTTATAACCTGTTACTAAAATTTTTGTGCCTTCTGTAAGAAGATTGTATTCATCTTCTGTGCAGGGCATGTCATAAAGGAAATATGCTCCCTCTTCATTCTGGGTATAGAAAGTACCTTTGCCATCCCACCAGGACTGCTTAGCCTGAACGTAGGTTTCAACAACTACTTTGCTGTCAATAGGAGCTGCAACAAATTCCTCATAGGTCATAACAGGAGTATCATCTGTTACTTCTTCTGCAACCTCTTCTGCA
>JAUNRD010000218.1:1914-4057 GCA_030535815.1 Clostridia bacterium | reverse complement strand
GTTACAACATTATAAACCAAAGTGTCCAAAAGAAGCTGAAAATTATTGCTTTCCGATATGCAGAAAGGTTCTTCCTTTCTTACATAAGTATCGAAAACCGCCGTAAGCAATCCTTCAAAGCTTCCGTCATACACATAAACTGTTTCCATAGCTTGCCTCCAGTAAATTGTTTCCGAAAAGCGAAAGCTGTTCGTGCCCGCCAAGACGCGGCATAGCTCCTATTTCAAGATTTGCCTCAACAAATTTTTCTCTTTTCGGAAACGGATTTAAAAACTTACCCTTTACGGTAATGAAAAACTGCGCCCTTTTTAATACCACACCGATTTTTTTAAGTGTAGCATAATCAAGATGGGCAACTCTTCGTGCCTTTACTATTCTTTTTGCGCTTGTAACGCCTATTCCCGGAACTCTTAAGAGCATTTCATAGCTTGCGGTATTTACATCCAGCGGGAAAAGGTGAAAATTACGAAGTGCCCAGTCGCACTTCGGGTCTAAATTTTCGCTGAAAAAGGGGCGTTCTTCAGATAGAAGCTCACTTGCCTTAAAGCCGTAAAACCGAAGAAGCCAGTCCGCCTGATAAATTCTGTGTTCACGAAGAAGCGGCGGCTTTCCGTAGATGCTGGGAAGGCTGGAATCGTCGTTCATCGGGATATATGCAGAATAGTACACCCTTTTAAGAGAATATTTTTTATAAAGCCCTTCCGCTAAATTTATTATCTGTCTGTCGGAATCCTTTGTCGCTCCCACAATCATCTGTGTGCTCTGACCGCCGGGTACAAAGCTCGGCGCGTGGCGATATAATGTAAGCTCGTTTTTATTTTCCTTTATTTTGTCCGTTATAAGTCCCATGGGCTTAAGGATGCCAGCCTTGCTTTTATCGGGCGCAAGGCGGTTTAAGGACATTTCCGAGGGAAGCTCGATATTCACGCTCATTCTGTCTGCCATAAGCCCCGCTTCTTTTATTAAGGCATCGTCTGCACCCGGAATTGCCTTTACGTGGATATAGCCGTTAAAGCGGTATTCTTTTCTTAAAATACGGAGAGTTTCAATGAAAAGCTCCATAGTATAGTCTGGGCTTTTTATTATGCCGGAGCTTATGAAAAGCCCTTCAATATAGTTTCTTTTATAAAACTCAATGGTCAAATCCGCAAGCTCCCTCGGAGTAAACGCCGCCCTTTTCACATCGTTGGAGCGGCGGTTGATGCAGTACTTACAATCATAAATGCAGTAGTTTGTCATAAGCACCTTTAAAAGCGAAATGCATCTTCCGTCCGCAGTAAAACTGTGACAGCAACCGCACGCCATTGCATTTCCGATTCCGCCCTTTGTATTTTCCCTTCCCGAACCGCTGGATGAACAGCTTACATCATATTTCGCCGCATCACCGAGTATTAAAAGCTTTTCTCGAATATCCATAAAAATCCCGCCTTTCGCTGTGTTATTCAGCAACGCTTACTTTGAAATCTACGGCAGGAGCAAGCCCCTGCCCTACAAAATCATTCTTACATACCCATTATACCACAACAAAAAAGAAAATGCAAACATTTGTTCGCATTTTCTTTAAGAAATTTTTGTAAATATTATTTATAAAGCGGGCCATATGCGCTGCAGGCTCTGTAATCCGCACCTTCTTTATCCATGCCGAATGCATTCCAGCTTGCGGGACGGAAGATTTTTTCTTCGGGTACGTTATGCATACAAACAGGTATTCTGAGCATCGAGCACATTGTTATTAAATCCGCACCGATGTGACCGTAGCTGATTGCACCGTGGTTTGCACCCCAGTTATTCATAACATCATATGCAGTTTTGAAAGCACCCTCACCTGTTACTCTGGGGGTAAACCATGTACAGGGCCAGGTATAGTCTGTTCTCTTCCAGAGGATATCCGATACCTCGTCAGGAAGAGAAACCGTCCACCCTTCTGCAATCTGGATTACGGGGCCGAGACCTTTTACAAGATTCAATCTCATCATTGTAACCGGCATTTCGGCTCTTGTTAAAAATCTCGATGAATATCCTCCGCCTCTGAAATAGCCCAGGTCAGCCATATTCCAGGTAGTCTCGGAAAGGCAGGCGTCAATATCGGATTTACTCATTTCATACCAGGGCTTTATGCAGCCGTTTCCATTTTCATCCTTTG
>JAUNRD010000218.1:0-1904 GCA_030535815.1 Clostridia bacterium | reverse complement strand
CACCTGTGGTATCAAGAGCTGCAGCGCCCGAATTGATAAGATGAATAAAACCGCCTGCTTCCTTTGCCTTTCCTTCAATGTCATAGCCGGTTGCCTTTTTAACGGCTTCGGGGCTCCAGTAGGTTCTTACATCGGCGAAAATCTGTGCGGTGTTTGTAAGAAGCTTACCGAAAAGCATCCCCACACCGTTTAATGTATCGTTTTCGGTTGCAAGGATATAAGGTTCTCTTGCTCCGTTCCAGTCAAAGGAAGTGTTAAGCATAGCTTCGGGAAAATCGCAGTTGGGGTAAAAGTCTGTCCACTGTCTCTGTCCCTGAAAACCTGCTGCTATGGCATTATGACCAACCTTTTCTTCCTCGCATCCCTCGGGAAGATTTTCGTTTCCGTTCATAAGGTCTTTTATTATACACATCATCTTTACAACAAAGGCAAACTGTTCTTCCTTTTTCTCATCTGAAAGTCTGAACTCTTCGGGATTCTTGTCAAAACCGATTTTGCACTTTTCCTTTGCCCATTTAAGCGCTTTTTCAAATTCTGCTTTATCATAAATACCTTCCGTCATACGGCGGATTACTTCCACCTCGTCAACAGACTCAACTCTCATACCAAGATATTCCTCGAAAAATTCGGGATTTATGATAGAGCCTGCAATACCCATACAGATTGAGCCAATCTGAAGATAACTCTTCCCTCTCATTGTTGCAACGGCAACTGCCGCTCTGCCGAAACGGAGGATTTTTTCTTTTACATCTTCGGGGATTTCGGTGTCGTCGGCATTTTGAACATCGTGACCGTAAATTCCGAAGGCAGGAAGTCCTTTCTGTGCATGGGATGCCAAGACAGATGCAAGGTACACGGCACCGGGACGTTCCGTTCCGTTAAAGCCCCATACAGCCTTAATGGTATTTTTATTCATATCCATAGTTTCGGAGCCGTAGCACCAGCAGGGTGTAACGGTTAATGTTATATCAACGCCCGCTTTTTTGAATTTTTCCTCGCAGGCAGCGGCTTCCGCCACTCTTCCTATGGTGGTGTCGGAAATTACAACCTTAACGGGTTCTCCGTTTGTATATCTGAGATTTTCAGAAAGTAATTTTGCAGCGGATTTCGCCATATTCATTGTCTGCTCTTCCAATGATTCTCTTACTTTCAAGACACCTCGTCTTCCGTCAATTGTCGGTCTTATTCCTATTACCGGATAATCTCCTATAAGTCTGTTAACAGCCATTTTCAACGCCTCCTGATTAACCTTTTATTTCTTCCAAAGCACATTCTGCTTTAAGTCCTGATAAAAATAATTTTTTATAATTATTAAAATCCCTTACTGCTTCTTTATCGGGATTTATGATTGTGCCTTTATCATTCTTAAAAACTTCGCTTTCAAGCCATTCGCCCAAAGTTTTATCCCTGCCAAGCACTGCATATGCGGCCAAAAGAGCCATTCCCCATGCTCCTCCTTCTCCGGAGGTTTCCATTACGGATACGGGAGTATCAAGAGCGTCTGCAAGAATTTTCTGTGCAACTCCCTTAGTTTTGAAAATCCCACCGTGAGCCGTAAAAAGCTCTGCCCTGACATTTTCCTCGCGGAAAAGAATGTCCATACCGATGGATAAAGTTGCAAATGCGGAATTGAGCTGTGCTTTAATAAAATCGGCAAGATGCATTTTCTTTTCAGGCAATCTGAAATACATAGGCTTGCCTTTTTTTATATCAGTTATATGCTCGCCGGACAAATAATTAAACGCCGTTATTCCATCGCTGTTTCCGCTTAAAGCAAGATTGTATAGTTTTTCATAAACCATACTTTTATCTGTTTCCAGCCCCATAAGCTCCGAAAACTCGCAAAATATATTTACCCAGGAGTCAAGCTCGTGACTGCAGTTATTGCAATTAACCATAGCCAC
>JAUNRD010000009.1 GCA_030535815.1 Clostridia bacterium | reverse complement strand
CGGTACTTCTTAGGGATAAATCGCCCAAAATCCACGATTTTGGCACATTACTGTGCAAAAAAGCAGGGATTTATCAAAATCCTTGCTTTTAATTTACGTTTTTAAGTGTAAAAACTCTTTTCATGCAAGATTGTTAAATATTTCACAAGACTGCATAGGAGTAAAAGCATCTTTGCTTTTTGAAAATTGCGAAACAAGGGAATAACAGCCGTAATCATCCCGGTTGATGACGCATTTTGCGAAACAAGGAATATCTGCCGTAAGAGTCTTGTCAGTGGATATTTCTTCGCTTTACACGTATTATTTGCCCGAATCATATTGCTTGTAGACATACTTTCATCATACACGGCTTGTTTGCCGAAAGAAGAGCGTTTCAGAGACTTTTTTATATCTTCATCGTGACAAAAGAGAATGTGTATGTTATAATACAGGCAGAAAACATATTTTCTGCTTATATAAATAATAAAACGGTAACAAATAAGAATATGAAAAAGGAGGTTGTTCTATGAAGAAGAGGTTTTTGTATTTATTGCTCCCAATTATTACACTGATTTTAGAAATCTTACCCTATGGTGCAGTGTGTAATTTTATGAGACCGCCGGCATCTGCAAATTCTGATGCTCCGGTTGGTCACTTCAGAGAGTTGTTCTCTTACTTTGATTTGACACCATTTGGGTATGCGAACTTTGCTCCGATGATTACTGCGGTTATGACTTGTATTATTCTTTTGATTTTGGCGATATACTGTTTCACGGGAAAAGAAAGTTTGGTAAGAACGGCGAGAAACATTCTATGCGTATGTTCTGTGATTTCTTTTGGTCCTTTAGCACTTGGTCCTGATTTCCTTTCCGTTGTTGGTGTTCTCATTTCTATTTCTCTGGTTGCAGAGTTTATTGTGCTTCTTTCCTTTAACAAGACATTAAAACGATAAACAAATTCCAATTTGCTGAACTTAATAAAAAAGAGCAAGGGGCTTTTAACCTTGCTCTTTTTTATTTAATTTAATCAAAAAGTCTTTCCCAGTCGGAAGGCGCATCGCCAAAGTCAGGTACATCCATAGTAACGCCGCCCTTTAAGGCTGATTCGTGGGCTACTAAGCCGGGAATCATATAGCGAGCCGCATCCCAGGCGTTGTTGGGAGGAAGCTTGCCTGTTACAACTGCCTTAACAAAGTCATCAACTAAGAAGGGATGGGAATTGAAGTGGTTAAACGCCTTTTCGTCATGGTAGCATTCGGGAAGTCTTTCTACATCGTGAACCGGTGCATAGCCCAGAATATATCTTACGGAGCAGGGGTCCTTGGTCATATCCATGGTGCCTGCCTTTTTGTCTTCTATGTAGTTGTAGCAGTTTACCACTTCGTCCAGATATTCAATTCTCGGACCGTCGGGAGCTACCGCACCACGCTGGAAAGTGTGCTGTGTAACACTGCACTCGTATGAGCCTTCCTGACCGTAAAATGCGGTGATATAGCTTGAAGGCTTGTTGATGCCCACTCTTCTGAACTCATTTATACGGATAACGCCGCCGCCGGACAGCTTAAAGAGGGCTGTTTCGTTGGAAAATGGGTTATCCCAGTAGTTTTTACCCTCGCCGTAAATTGCATCCTCGTGGTGATCCTCATAACCGAAGCAGGAAACCTTTGTTATATGTTCGCCCTCGGGGAGTGCGGAAAGAAGCATTGAAATGGAATGTGTGGGATAAAACATCGGGGGAATGCCCGCAGGCTTTCTCCAGTCATCGTTTCCTGCGGAGTGCTTGAAATCCGCATACATCTCGGAAATGTCGTGATAATACTGGCTTTCGCCGTAAACAAACTTACCGAAACCGCCTTCCTTGTACTTTTTACGGCAGTAAATGGCACAGGGATAATAGTAGCAGGTCTCGCCCATCATATAAATCTTGCGGGTTTCATTAACGGTTTCGATAACCTCTTTGATTTCGTCAATCTCGCAGGCAATGGGAACGGCGGAATATACGTGCTTTCCTGCCTTCAACGCCTTTACAACCATGGGGCCGTGAAGGTGACGCTGAGTGAATACCGCAACGGAGTCGATGGAATCGTCTTTAAGCATCTCGTCAAAATCGGGATAGGATTTTGTAAGGGAGTGCTTCTCCAGACTCTTTTTAACACGCTCTTCCACAAGGTCGCATAAAATAACGTCATCCACATCGGGATGCATCTTGAAAAGTCTTATAAAATCGTCGGAAAAAGTACCGATTCCGACAACGCCTACTTTAATACCCATAAAAAACATCCTTTCATGTTTAGTACAAATTTATAATAAACCCATTTTTTAAATTTTACAATATATAAAACGAATTTAAATTTGTATTTTTCGCACAAATAAAAAGGATTTTACGGATAAAAACAGAATTTTTAATATTAAAGAAGGTGTTTTTTTGAAAATTACGGATATAACCAAGCTTTTAGAACTTGATTTTGATATAAGAAATGCGCTCCTTGTAAAGGATGAGCGAGTCGTCCCCCCTGTTCCCTACATCTGCAAAAGCGGAGATAAGCTTTATTCAAGACTTTTCTGCATCGAAAAGGGAGAAATGCTGTTTTTCGACCTTGACGACCGTAAAAAGCTTAAGCTGAAAGCATCAATGGGAGATATTGTCTATCTCCCCAACAACACCTCCTACTATTCGGAGTGGCGCGCCGAGGACGTGGGAAGCTATAAATCCCTGCTATTCAATATTGAGATAAAGGGTGAAACCGTAAACCTTGCAGAAGATGTGGTTTTGATGGTGTCGGACAGCGAAAACCTTTATACAAGGCTCTTTTCCGAAATGGACGATCTGTCGAAAAGCGGTACTCTGGGATACAGGATAAGCCTTAAGGAAAAGGCATACGAGCTTATAAAAAGCATTGCCGTGGGTAAAATGAAAACGGAGCTTAAGGCAAAATACGGCGCAATTTATAAAGGTATAATGCACCTTGAAAATAATTTCTTAAAAGATATTCCTCCATCGGAATTGGCAGAGATGTGCCACGTCAGCGAGGGAACATTCCGCAGACTTTTTAAGGAATACAAGGGCGAAAGCCCGGTAAAATACAGAAATAATTTAAGGATAAAAAAGGCGTATGAGCTTATTGCAAGCGGCGAATGTACCGTAACAGAGGCGTCGGAGCTTGTAAATATCCCGGATATCGCCTATTTTTCAAAATTGTTCAAAAAATCCATGGGCTTTAACCCCTCGGATTTGAAAAAATAAGCTTAAAATGATTGTTTTGTACAAACAATTCGGCGTTTTATACATAGATTTTTCCGCCTCGGTATTATAAAATGATACCGAGGTGTTTTTTATGAAATTTTCCTGCTGTATTGATATGATGTTTTCCCATCTGGACTTTTATGACCGATTCTCCGCTGTTAAAAAGGCGGGGCTTTCTGCCGTTGAGTTCTGGAAATGGTCGGTCAAGGACATAGACAGGGTAAAAAGCCTTCTTGCGGAAAACGGACTTGCCCTTTCCGTTATGAATATTGACGTTTCGGATGAAAAGCTTTCCTATGATTTATCAAGAGGAATCTTAAACGCAGGAAGAAGCGATGAATTTTGCGCTGCCATAAAGGAATCTGCACCCGTGGTGCGAAAGCTCGGTAATCCCAAGCTTATCGTGTTGATCGGCGAAACCATTGAAGAAATGTCAGTCTCCCGTCAGGAAGAAAACGTATTTTCCTGCCTTAAAGAGGGGGCAAAGGCGGCAGAAGAAGAAGGAATTCACCTTGTGGTTGAGCCCCTTAACGCCTATGACCGTAAAAACTACTTTATGCCTGATTCAAAAAGGCTCTTTGAAATATTAAGGAGCGTGGGAAGCAAAAACGTAAAGGCGCTTTTCGACATTTACCATCAGCAGAAAACCGAGGGTAACGTAATTGAGAGAATTGAAGAAAACATTGATTTAATCGGTCACTTCCACGTGGCGGACAATCCGGGAAGACACGAGCCCGGAACAGGCGAGATAAATTATAAAAATGTGCTCGCCAAAATAGCATCGCTCCCCTATTCCGATTATGTAGGTCTTGAATACAGAGCCACAAAGCCGGACGATGAAACCCTTGGCTTTACAAAGGAAGTGTAAAAATGGGAAAAATTAAGGTATGTATAATAAGCGCAGGGATGATTACCAACAAGGCACACATCCCCGCCTACTTAAACAGAAGCGATTTTTATACCGTTTCTGCAGTTTCTGATTTGAATTTCGATGCGGCAAAGGAAACGAAGGAACGTTTTTCTTTGGAAAACTGCTACCGTGATGCAGAGGAAATGCTGGAAAAGGAAAAGCCCGACCTGGTTTCTGTGTGCGTGCCCAACCGATTCCATAAGGAATATGCCCTACTGGCGCTTTCAAAGGGCGCCCACGTTATATGTGAAAAGCCCCTTGCCTATAACTATAAGGATGCAATCGAGATGTACGATGCGGCGAAAAAGGCAAATCGTCACCTTGTTGCCTGCCAGTCAATGCGCTTTCTGCCCGAAAGGCTTACGGCAAAAAGGCTTATTGACGAGGGAGCATTGGGCGATGTCTACTACGGTGAATTTTCAAGAATAAGACAGCGCGGCGTTCCCTTCTGGGGTAAGTTCCACATCAAGGAAGAGTCAGGCGGCGGGGCATTTTTAGATATCGGCGTTCATATGATAGATTCTCTCCTCTGGCTTATGGGAAATCCCGGGGTAAAGTCTGTTTCGGGCACTTCGGCAACACGCCTTGCCCTGTCCGATGACTATGAGGGCGGCGAAAAGGAATCAGGCGCACTTGGCGGAGTTGATAAGGTAAGGGAGCTTAAGAAGGAAGAATTCAACGTGGAGGATTTTGCCTCCGGAAGCGTGGCATTCGAAAGCGGTGCAAGGGCAAACTTCAAGGTTGCATGGGCGGCAAATCTGCCGGAGGCATCAAGCTTTACCTTAGCGGGGGACAAAGCAGGGCTATCCCTTCCCGACTTTAAGTTTTACGGAAGGGGCGATACGGTAGATAGGCTTAATTCTTTTATGCCGGATAAGCAAAAATACGAAAACGAAACCTTCCCGGGACATTTTTACCTTGCAGACCATATGGTAAAGGTGCTTCTGGGCAAGGAAGAAATAATGATAAAGCCCGAGGAAACCATAAATACTGCGGCATTGATTGACTGCTTCTATAAAAGCGCGGAGCTTGGCAGAGAGGTAAGTTTAAGCGAAATAAAAGAGGGACAGTAATATGGTGTATTACTGTCCCTCTTCATAGTAAAAGCAATCTTTTTGCCAGCGGATAATGTTTGTGTCAATGTATTCTGATATTTTGGCATAATCTTTTTCGCCTCGTATTATATGGTCGTTAAAAGAGCGCTGGAAAATGTTTTTGCTATATTCTCTGTTACAATATCTTTTTAACAAGGATATGAATTTTGATATTTCATTATTGTAGGGTGCGGCGGTTTCCGACGCACCGTTTTTGTAAGCTGTAACACTTAATATCAAATGAATATGATTCGGCATTATGACATATTTATCTGTTTTTATATGGGAGTATTTATCGTTCATTAAATGGATGTATTTATCAAGAATTACTCCGTATTCTGACAATATCATTTGCGGGACGTCGAAATCGCCGTCCCCTACGATTTTGCCGAGTATACATTTCTTGTCTTTTACACAAATGGTGATAAAATATGCTCCGTGAGCCGAATAATCATAATTCTTCAGCCTTGTTGCTTTCCGCTTTGGCAATAACTCCATATGATTTATTTCAGCTCCTGTTCAAGATTTCCAAATTCGTCTGTACAGAAAAACTCTATCAAGCTTATTCCTAAGCCGTCACAAAGCATTTTCAATGTAACAATTCCGGGATTTTGACTTTTACCATATAAAATGTTTTTTATCGTAGAGGGTGCAACACCTGAATCTGTTGCCAGTTTTCTTCGCATAAATATAAAATTCTGTTTTTAACCGTTGTATAAGTATCCATATATTCTACCTCGTATACTGTTATAAAACTATTATAGTCTTTTAGTATTGACAAAGTAGGCTATATATGATACAATGTAGGCTATAAATAGCCTTTGAGGGAGGTGAGAAAATGGAGAAGCACAACGGAAAAGCGATTGCATCTTTAGTTTTAGGTATAATAAGCTTGATTGTATGGCTGATTCCGCTATTTGGATTCCCTGTATCTATTGTAGGTTTGGTGATGGGATTTTATGGGATAAAGAGCGAGAAAAAGTCTCTTGGAACTGCCGGATTGATACTGTCAATTATCGGTCTTGTAATATGTGTAGCGAATTCTGCAATCGGTGCATATATGGGCGCGACCGGACAATTATTTTAAGATGAGTTTATTTTTGAGAGGAGGTGGAAATGATGAAGAAAATACTATGCATCTCGATAGTTGCTGTAATTTGCTTTTTATCAGTAGGATGCGGGGTTATGCTTACAGATGAACAAAATGTAGCTTGTGCAGAAACGGATGAATATTTTAGAGATTTTGCAAATGAGTTTGATTTGAATTTCAGCAAAGAAATTACAAAAAAAGACGGAAAAATTTTATATATTGCTACATTGAATATTGAAGGTGGATTTTCTGAAGGTGTTGCTGATGAAATACGCAATTCTATAGTACCTCTCTTTAAGAAAAAATTAAATAAACAGGATATTTATCTGGTAGTATATCTTAATAACAGCGGAAAAGTAGAATATAGAATTATTGATTCGAAACTTCCATCTGATTTTTTGAACTAATGCTTTTGTTTTTTGAAGTTGTAATAAGTGTAATAACTTCGGCAATTCGATAATTATTTAAGCATTGGTTGTTTTATAAAGGACGTGAAACGGATGAAAAGGATATTGATGTTATTAATGAGTGTTTGTCTGTGTTTATCATTGTGTGCCTGCGCAGATTCAAAAGAGGACGCCGAAAAAGCAGAGTTTTTTGTGACCAGCGGTGTAAAAAGCAGAGTAATGAGCGAACTACGAAATAAGTACTCTTATGGTGATAAGAAGTGGCCTCCTGAGATAAAAATTTCCATAGAAAGAAAAGAAGATAATACATACTATGTCACAGGCGAAGCAATATGGGAAGGAGAAAACGGAGACTTTTACGATAAGTACAAATTTAATGCAGAGGTTGGATATGATTCCAAAACACGTGAAAGCATAAAAAAATTTGATTTGGAAAGCTTAGGAAGAACACATTATTAAAAAATGCTGAAGGGTAAAGCCCTTCAGCATTTTTCTTATTTTCCTAAAATCTTTAAGAAGTTTTCGTATGCCGCATCCCAGGAAGCGAAATCCTGAGGCTCATAATAAGCAGGCTCAAAGGATGCCTTTACTATCTGGCGTGCTTCGTCAAGAGTCTTTATTTCGCCCAGGGCAATAAGCTGAGATGCGATATTACCCATGCTTGTTGCCTCAACGGGACCTGCAACAACGTGCCTTCCTGTTGCGTTTGCGGTAAACTGGCACATCATCTTATCCTTGATACCGCCGCCCACTAAGTGAACGGTGTCAATCTTACGACCTAAGATTTCCTCTAAGCACTCGATAGAATAGCGATACTTCATTGCAAGGCTCTGTGCTATGCAGCGTGTGATTTCACCAACGCCTTCGGGAGCGCTCTGTCCTGTTTTCTTGCAGAACTCAGCAATACGACGGGGCATATTTCCGGGTGTTGCAAATTCTTGAGCATCGGGGTCGATAAAGCTCTTGAATGCAGGAGCATTCCATGCAGCGGTTTCCATATCGTCGAAGGATAACTGAAGACCTTCTCTCTTCCACTGACGGCGGCTTTCCTGGATAATCCAGAGGCCCATAATGTTCTTAAGGAAGCGGATTGTCTTGTTGATTCCGCCTTCGTTTGTGAAGTTGTGCTTTGCAGAAAGCTCGTTTATTATGGGAGCATCTGTTTCTGCACCTAAGAGTGACCAGGTTCCGCAGCTGATGTATGCATAGCTTTCGCCCTATTCAGCAGGAACTGCCGCAACCGCGGATGCTGTATCGTGAGAAGCAACTGCAGCAACGGGAACGGAGGGAATACCAAGCTCTTCTGCAACATTCGGAAGAACCTTACCCATCATCTGACCGGGATGGATTACATTTGTGAATATCTTCTTGGGAAGACCTAATTTTTCAATTAAAGGCCAAGCCCAGTCGTCGGTTTTGGAGTTGTAAAGCTGGCTCGTTGATGCAATTGTGTATTCTGTTACCTTTTCACCTGTCAAGAAGTAATTGAAAAGGTCGGGAATCATAAGCATTGTCTCAGCGTTTTCAAGTGCGGGAGAGCCGGAATATTTATCTGCAAGAAGCTGATAAATTGTGTTGAAGTTTACAAACTGAATACCGGTCTGGTTATAAATTTCGTCCTTGCTTGCATACTTTTCGATGTTGTCAAAATAAGGGAATGTTCTGGGATCACGATAGTTAAAGGGGTTTGCAAGAAGTCTTCCCTCTTTATCAAGAAGACCATAGTCAACGCCCCAGGTATCGATACCGATGGAAGCGATGTCCTTGTGTCCCTCTGTTGCTGTTTTGTTGATACCTGTCTTTATTTCAAAGAACAGTCTTAAGATATCCCAGTAAAGGTTGTTTCCGATACCAACCAGGTCGTTTGAAAAACGGTGGGTTTCTGTTAAGGATACCTTTTTGCCGTCATATTCGGCTAAGATTGCACGACCTGAGCTTGCGCCAAAGTCGTATGCCAAAGTTTTGAGTGCCATAATATTACCTCCTCTTATTAATTACATTTTTTATTTTACTGTCTTTTCAAAAAACGGATGTCTTTTCCGTAAAACTTGAGAATTACAAAATTTCCGATTATTCTTGATAAAATACGCTCGGAATAAATTTTCTTTAAATCTGAAAGGGATAAATTTGTGTTTATCACTGTCTTTTTACCGGTTAAAATACGGGTATTGATAATTCTGAAAAGCTCGGAAACGGAAAACTCTGTTATAAATTCCGTGCCAAGGTCATCTAAGATAAGTAAATCCGCATCCAGGAGTCTTTCGGCGGTGTATGTATCTGAATCGGACGCATTTTTACCGAATTTCACTCTGTCAAGCAGGGAAAAAACCACGCTGGAGCTCTGATAAATTACGTTTACGCCGTCGTTGATAAGCTTTGATGCTATACACGAAGACAAAAAGGTTTTTCCAAGTCCCGACGGACCTGTAAGGAGCAGATTGTCGGTGGTTGATGTAAAGTTTTCGGAAAACTTTATACACTCGGAAAGCACCCGTTCCATGTTTTCACGGGGACTTGCATCTCCGTTTTCCGATGTATCGGAATACCAGGAAAGGGAAAAGTCGTCAAAGGAGTTATCCGATAGTGATGCAAGGTTTGATTCTGCGAAGGTAAGCTTTATAAGCTCTTTACGAAAGCAGTTGCAGTATGAGTTATCCAGAAAGCCTTCGTCTTTGCATAAGGGACAGTCATAGGAAGGATTTAAATAGTCGGGAGAAAAGCCTGCTTCTTTCATAAGCTTGTCCCGCTTTTTTGTTAAAGCCGTAACCTCTTCCTTTATGGCGGTGGCGGCTTTTTCTGCATCATATCCGTCTGCTACTTTAAGAAAGGTCTTAAAGCTGACGGAAGCGATTTCATCCTCCAGCGCCTTAAGCGTGGGGATAGCTCTGTATGCCTCAAGTCTTCTTTTTTCAATAAGCTCCTCCCTTGCCTGCTTCTTTTTGGAAAAAGCTTCGGCAACGGTTGATGCTATGTTTTTATCGTAAGCCATATTATTCCCCCTTCACCTTGACGCTGCTTTTTTTAATAAGCGCTTCAAGCTCATCATCGGAATAGCTTCCTTCCTGGGTATAGCCGGAAAATTTGGTTTTCGGCATACGGGTGTTAAGCTCTTTTTTTTGCTTTGTTTCTTTTTCCGTATCCCCGGGGGTTTTAATTCCTTTTTCGGCCCAGTCTTTAAGAATGGCATTCATATAATTAAAGGAAGCCTTCCCCGTCTGCATAACGGTTTTTTCATAGGCAAGGCGAATCATTTCATCAGAAAAGCCCAATGTTTCGCTCCAGGATGCAAGCAAGCCTGCTTCGGTTTCCGTAAGGTCACGACCGGAGATGCCGAGAAGCTTCTTAAAGCGGCGCTTCATTTTTCCCGCTTTTTCATAGGACGCCAGATATTCAGTTGCCGCATCGGCGGTGGTGATGCCGTTTTCGCTCCAGGAAAGAGCAACGGTTTCTATGTACCGCATGGATTTTTTGCCGAGGGATACCGCATGCTCGATTATCATAAGAATTACTTCAACAGGCAAGGAAAGCCAGTCATACAAGCTGTAAAGGGTTAAAATGTCGTTTTGTGTAAGGGGCTTTGCCATAAGCATTTCCGCATGGGTATACATTTCGGATAAAAACTTATTCTTATCCTTTGCGGAAGTAACGTCGCTTAATTTATAGGAAGGCTTGACAGCCTTTTTTTCTTCTGTATCGGAATTGTCTTCTTTGCCTGCAAAGGAAGATAAATCAGAAAATGTAACGGAAAAGTCCGTCATATCCGATTCCGAATTATAGGAAAGGGAAACAACACCCTTTTCCTCCCAGTACTGCCACGCACGGACAACATCGCTCTCTAAAATTCCGAGGGCTTTGGCAACATCTGCCACCTTGCCCTTTGGATTATTGGAAAAGCACTGTCTGAAGCCGTATATGTATACTGCAATGTAGGTTGGATTTGCATCCTTCATGCAGTAATCAACAAATTCGCAGGGAAGGCACACAACCTGAGCTCCTGCCAAGGAATAACCTGCCATAATAATACCTTTCTTTCATGGTTCTTAAAATAAATATAATTACATATAATATATGATAGCACACATTTTTAAATTCTTCAATACAAAAATTAAATTTTTATCTGAAAGGGCGGTTTTATGCTTACCTACGAAAAACTTTTAAGGCGGATATCGGAAAAGGACTTTGCCTCTGCAGGGAAAAGTGTCTGGGGCAGGGAACTTTACTATTACAGGGTGGGAAACGGGAAAAGAAAGCTTTTTATAAACGGTACACATCACGGAAATGAATATATCACTGCGGAAATTGCTCTTGACTTTCACGATTACATAAAAAACCGTGTGGAAAACTGGAGCATATTTGTCCTTCCTATGGTAAATCCCGACGGGGTGGCAATCTGCCAGGGCTTACTTCCGAAAAATACCGAGGCATACGAGCGTATCAGAAGACTCAACGGCTGGAAGGATTTATACCGAGTCTGGCGGAAAAACGCCAACGGCGTGGATCTTAATCACAATTACGATGCGCTCTTTAAATCGGAGGGCGTTTTTGGCGGAGCATACCCCGAAAGCGAGCCCGAAAGCCGTGCGGTGGTTAACCTGGTAAAAAAGGAAAACTTTGATATGGTAATCTGTCTTCATGCCCAGGGGGAGGAAATTTACCACGGTTTCCGCGGCGTATATCCCGAAGGAAGTGAAAAAATAGCCGAGGCGATGGCGAAAGTGTCGGGCTATGCCCTGGCGGAGCCTTCGGGCACGGCATCATTCGGCGGAATGAAGGACTGGTTTACCCATAAATTCTCCCGTCCCGGCTTTACGGTGGAGGTGGGAAAAGGGAAAAATCCCATTCCCGAGGAACAGCTTTCGGAAATTGAGGAAAGGCTCTTTCCCGCCATCGAAAAGGCGATGTTGACTTATGAGGAGGTTTTATGCTAAAATAGAAGAAAGATAAAGCAAAAAGGCGGTGCTTTTATGGGAGATTACGATGTATTGGTAATAGGCGGCGGAGTTGCCGGAATGTCTGCGGCGAAAAAAGCTAAAGATCACGGGCTTTCCGTGCTTTTACTGGAAGCCCTCTACACCGGCGGAAAAACCGTTAAAACCGAAGTTATTTCCGACTATCCGGGCTTTCCTGAAGGAATATCCGGCGAAAAGCTTACCGACCTTATGGAAGAAGCTGTGCGAAGCCGTGGCGTAAAAATACTTCACGAAAAGGTGACATCCATGGATTTTTCCGAGCCTCTTAAGCACGTTGTAACCGACCGTGATTCCTACAGCACGCCTGCAGTTATCATTGCCACAGGCATAAGGCAGAGAGAAATCGGCCTTACCAACGAGCGTGCCCTTTCGGGAATGGGGGTTTTCCATTCTGCGGAAAGGGAAGGCTTCCGTGTGGCGGGCAAAACCGTTGCGGTATTCGGAAGCGGTAATGCGGCTGTCACCGAGGCACTTATATTAAGTGAGAAATGCGAAAAGGTGTATCTCATATCCCCGGATACAATTCTGGGAGCATCCAAAAAATACAGTGACAGTTTAAGAAGAAGCAAAAATATAACCCTCTGTCCCGAAACACTTATTGCCAATGCGGAAGAAGGAATTTTCCTTCTGGAATCTGTTACCCTTATTAACCGCGTAACCACGGAATTCAAGGTTCTTCCCATAGAAGCGATTTTCGTGGCATCCAATCCGGAGCCGGATTCAGATGTTTTGCTGGGAAGCGTGAGGATGACCGACGACGGCGCGGTTATCGTGGGAAGCGACCTTTCCACCTCGGCAGAAGGGGTTTATGCCGCAGGCGCGGTGAGAGAAGGCTCAAGCTACACTGTTGTTGATGCTATATCCGATGGTTTCCGTGCGGCGGATTCGGTTAACACTTATCTTGTTGAAAAGGTTTACAAAGGAGCGACATTATGATTTTTACACTCACATTGAATCCTGCATTTGACCTTCACTATGAAATGGAGGAGTTTTTACCGGAATCGGAAAACTATGTTAAAAGAGCCTTAAAATCGGCAGGAGGCAAAGGCATAAACGTTTCAAAGGCACTTTCCGTATTGGGATGCGAAAACAGAGCCTTTGCGGTTTTAGGCAGCGAAAACAGCGCGGAATTTTTAAAAGAACTTCCTGAGCTTGACTTAAGTGTTATTGAAACGGAAGGAAGAATAAGGGAAAACATAACAATCCACCCGGAATGCGGAAGGGAAACAAGGATAAGTCTTGATAACTTCTTCTTAAGTTCCGAAATTTTACGGGATATTGAGAAAAAGCTTATTCCGCTTCTTTCAGAAGAAAGTATTGTGGTTTTTGCGGGGAAATGCCCGAAGGGGGTAAAAAAAGCAGAAATAGTTGACTTTCTGCTTAAAATCAGGTTGGCAGGTGCACGCCTTGTTATTGACTCCAAAAGCTTTGATCTTACCGACCTTTCTTTGCTGAAACCTTTTTTGATAAAGCCAAACGAAGAGGAGATAAAAGCCCTTTTGAATGCGCCCGGGGAAAAGCTACCTGATGCGGCAAAGCGTCTTAATGATGTGGGCATTGAAAATGTTATGATAAGTTTAGGCTCAGAGGGGATTTTCTATTCGGGATGCGGCGAAAGCTTTACGGTGAAAGCCCCGGAAATCATGCCTGTTTCGACCATCGGCGCGGGCGACAGCTCCATTGCGGGCTTTATTGCGGGTATCTGCCGGGGGCTAAGTAAAAAAGAAACGGTGTGCCTTGCCGTAGCATCGGGAAGCGCCGCCTGCCTTTCGGAAGGAACGCTCCCTCCGAAAAAGGACGATATAGAAAGGCTTTATAAGGCTGCAGGAGAAGGCCTTAATTATATTAAAGAAAAAAATAAAAAGGAGGTCTGAGGGGTACCCCCGAGAAAATTATGGAGATTGAAGAAAAAAAGGAGAAAACAATTAAAATTATTAAAAACATTTTGTGTGCAACGTTTGTTCCGCTTATTATATTGGGATGTTACATAGGTGTAAATTTCAAACCAGATAAAGAATTTGTGAAATACAGCCATGAAACTCCGGAAAATACATATGTTGCGGTTGATATAGTTGCAATTCAGGCATGCGTTGAGAGCTATGACGTAGTACTTGAAAACGAAGGCACAGAAATAGTAAAAGGAGATCAGGTGTCGGTAACTGAGTATGAATGTGTTTTCGTGTCTGACGATGGTTATACGGGAATAATTACCATTGACGAAGTCATATATAACGGAGAGCAGATGAAACCGATTATTGCGGCAATGTCAGATGTGACTCTTAGTCCTGAGCCGGTAAGGTTTTATGGAAATACTACAACGGAAATTTCTTCAAAAATGGAAGAGTGGCTTGCCGAAGGAGGATTCGACCCGGATATTATGGCTCCCGTCAGAATTAAGGGCTCAATCATGCCGGAAAAAGAGGTTTCCAAAGTGGGAACAGCAATAATATTTGTAGGTATCTTTGCGGGCCTTGCGGGATTTGTTTTGGCGCTTATGGTTAATTTAAAGCAGGGAAAGCGTGAAAGGCAGGCATAAAAATGTCTTGATAAGTCTGTCCTAAGGAACTATCCTCCCCGAAATCGGAGGATATAGAAAGGCTTTATAAAGAGATAAAAAGACTGTGAGAAAATGTGCACATTTTCTCACAGTCTTTTTCTTGCTTCCAACCGGAAAATATTCTTTCCTTCTTCGGCAAATTTCGTTTCATATTCTGTCATAATGTTTCCTTCAAAGTCGCTTTTATGTAAATCAAAGGTAATGTTTGATAAAAGGAAATTTTCGGAGCAGAAAGAGTTAAGGGAAAATTCGAAAAGCTTTTCGTTGTCGGTCTTAAAGAAAATCTCCCCGTCATCGGAAAGCCATTTTTTATACATTTTAAGAAATGAAGGGTGGGTAAGGCGGCGCTTTGCCTGCTTCTTTTTGGGCCAGGGGTCAGAAAAGTTAAGATAAATTCTTTTAACGCTTCCCTCCTCTATTTCCCCGTCCAGCTTTTCGATGTCCGAAAAGGAAAAGCGGATGTTTTTTATTCCTTCGCGCTCGGCAGCTTCTGCAGCAAGTATTGCCACGTTGTCATAATGCTCCACCGCAAGATGGGGGATTTCTGCATCGCGGAGAGCGCACTCCCTTATAAATTTGCCCTTTCCGCAACCGATTTCAAGATAAATTGCCTTCCCGTCACGGAAAGAATCAATTTCTTCTTTTGTATAAACCATCAATGGGCTTAAAACCTCGATGCGCTCTTCTAAGTGAGCACGTTTTCTCATTCTCAAATAAATCAGTCCTTATAATTTAATGAAATAAGTATACCACCACACTTTAAGAAAATCAAGAAAAATCCTTTTTTGTTGACAAATGAAAGGGAAAAGAGTAAAATAGCTAAGGCTTCAAGAAAGGATGTAGTAAGATGATTGGCGTAGTTGTAAACAGTGTGGCTGTAATAATAGGAAGTTTAGTGGGACTTTTGTTCAGAAAAGGGCTTCCCAAGAAATTTTCCGACTCAATTATGACAGGGGTTGCCCTCTGCGTGATATACATAGGTATTTCCAATGTAATAAAAGGCGGATGTAACGACCTTGCACTAATTTTCGGCATGGTGACAGGTGCGATATGCGGTACTCTCTTAAACATTTCCGGAAATCTTGAAAAGCTTGGTGAGTGGGCAGAGTCTGCCTTTCCCGATAAAAACGGAAAAACCTCAATTGCCGAGGGATTTGTTACGGCAGGGCTTTTATTCTGTGTGGGGGCTATGGCGGTAACCGGCTCCATCAGTGCAGGACAAGGCGACAGCAGCATCCTTTTTACAAAGTCGGTACTTGATATGATTTCTGCATCAATGCTTACGGTAAGCCTGGGCTTCGGGGTTATGCTTTCGTCAATTTTGCTTTTCATATATCAGGGAGGAATTGCTCTTTTATCGGGAGTGATATCTGCCTACCTGACGGAAGAAATGTCAGCAACCATGATTTGCGCCGGAGGACTTTTAATTGTGGCGTTGGGACTCAATATGCTGGGAATAACAAAAATAAAGGTGGCAGATTATCTCCCTGCACTTTTGTTAGCGCCCCTTGCATGTCTCATTTTCGGGTTTATTGTATAAAAGAAAAAAGTACTTGACCAAAATAAGAATTTGTTATATAATATACTACAACTAAGTGTCTGTGTATATCACGGACATTTAATCCCGTGAGGGAAATAAAAAATTATTGGAGGAAAAAAACATGGCAAAAAAATTATTGGCACTTGTTGTATGTTTTGCTCTTTGCGCAGCGCTTGTTGGCTGCGGCACAGGTGAAGAAGCAAAGGAAGTAACATTCAACACAGAAGACTGGTCCGGCATGGACATTCGTGTGGCCGGCTACAGAAATTTCAGCGAAGATCCCTTAAACTTCGAGTTTGCTGAAGGCGCAAAGAAGTTCTCTGAAGAATATGGCGCAAACGTAAGCTTCCAGGTTGGCGGCGGCGACGGTATGGGTGAAGACCTCGTTGCAGGTATTGTTGCAGGCGATCCCTGGGAAATTCAGTACTGCTTCGGTATCTCCACATTCCCCTTGACTTTTGCTGAAAAGCTTTATACTCCCATCACAGAGTATGTTGATTATGAAAACAACGAAATGATCGACGAAATCACTGTTGAAGGTACAAGATGGCTTGGCGAGCTTTACGGTGTAAGCTCTCTTCCCATGCAGGAAGTTCTTTACCTTGCATACAACGAGACCTGGATGAAGGAACTCGGCTTAAAGACTCCTCACGAGTACTTAGCTGAAGGCAACTGGACAATGGACGCTTACAAAGAGCTCAATGCTAAGGCTGCTGCATTAAACGCTCCTTCCAGAAGCTCCTTCACAAGACCTCACGTTGGTTCTAAGTATATGTGCGACTGGAACTTAGAGACCGGTGAATGCACAATTACATATGACAGCCCTGAAAACTATAACTGGTTAAACTACTGGGCAAGCCTTCTTACAGATTCTCAGTACAACATTAAGGGCGGCGGATTCGTTTCTCAGAGAAACTCCATCATGCGTGATGAAGTTATGCCCAACCTTATCAAGGATGAGCTTACTCAGGAAACAACAGATACAATCAGATACATCCACTACCCCAACGAAGACGGTGAGCTTGGTGTATACCTTACAGACTCTCACTTCCTCTTCCCCCTTGGTGTAGCTGAAGAAAAGCTTCCCTGCGCATTCATGCTTGCTTGCTATATGACAGACATGAAGAGCCAGATGTGCTCCGAAAACTATGCAGCTCATATGACAGAAGAAGACTGGGCTCTCTTCCAGGAGAACTTGGACAACGCTTATTATCTTCCCAGAATATTCTATGCAGGTGCATTTGAAATCGGCGGAATATTCAGAAAAGATATCGTTGATAACGGTAAGGCTGTAGCTACTCACATTCAGGAGAACACAGAAAGCTTAAAGGCTCGTGCTCTCGAATTCAACCAGAAGTACGTTGAAGGCTTTGAAGGCTAATTAAAAAAATTAAAGGAACCGTCCGGTGGACGGTTCCTTTTTTGTAATGAATTTTCCGAGTTTAAGAAGAAAAAATACTTGACAAATATGTGTTTTTCCTTTATAATACTATTTGTTGGTTTGCTGTTATAGCTCAGATGGTAGAGCGCATCCTTGGTAAGGATGAGGTCACCGGTTCAATTCCGGTTAACAGCTCCAGAAAAGCACTTGCCCTTGCAAGTGCTTTTTTCTATTTAACATTGACAACCGATAGCAGAAAGTATATACTTATAGTTAAGAGGAAGGATGATGAATGTGAAAAAAATAATCCCTTACAAAAATAATTTGTGTCCCGTAAAAATAATCTCACCGAAAACAGATAAAAGCTGCTTTTTTGGATATTATGACCTGAAGGCTTACGATGAAACTGACCGCTATCACCTTTGCAATATTGCAGAATTTGAAGACAGACTTCCTACCGATAAGGATGTTCTT
>JAUNRD010000217.1 GCA_030535815.1 Clostridia bacterium | reverse complement strand
GAATACCCGTATTTGCATTAATAATTGATAAAGAATATTAATTTGAAGCTAAATAACTATATGCTCACATCAAAAGAAATCAGAGAATCCTTCAAGGAATTTTTCAAAGAGAAAGGACACCTTATAGTGCCCTCGGCACCAATGGTTGTAAAAGACGACCCCACCCTAATGTTTACAAATGCCGGAATGTCCCAATTTAAGGATATAATTCTGGGCAACCGTCCGGCAAAAAGCAAGCGTGTAGCCGACTCACAAAAGTGTTTGCGCGTAAGTGGCAAGCACAATGACCTTGAGGAGGTGGGACACGACACCTACCATCATACAATGTTCGAAATGCTCGGCAACTGGTCGTTTGGCGACTATTTTAAAGAAGAGGCAATCACATGGGCGTGGGAATATCTGACAAAGGTCGTAAAGCTCGACCCCGAACGCCTTTATGCGACAGTATTCGAGGGTGCAAAAGCCGAAGGACTCGACCGTGACAATGAAGCGGCTGCCATCTGGGAAAGATATTTGCCCACAGATAGAATCATCAACGGCAACCTTAAAGACAACTTCTGGGAAATGGGCGATACAGGCCCCTGCGGTCCCTCGTCCGAGATTCACATAGACCTAAGAAGCGACGAGGAGCGTGCGGCCATCCCCGGACGCGACCTTGTGAACGGTTCGCATCCGCAGGTTATAGAAATATGGAACCTTGTGTTTATGCAGTACAACCGCATGGCCGACGGACACCTCGAAGAGCTTCCCGCAAAGGTTATCGACACAGGAATGGGCTTCGAGCGTCTGTGCATGGCTTTGCAGGGTAAAAAATCGAACTACGACACAGATATTTTCCAACCTATCATCAAGAGCATCAGCGAAATTTCGGGCAAAAATTACGGAAACGACGCATCGGTGGATGTTGCCATGCGCGTAATTGCCGACCACATACGCACAATCTCATTCTCTATCACCGACGGTCAGTTGCCCTCGAACGCAAAAGCCGGATACGTTATTCGTCGCATCCTGCGTCGTGCAGTACGCTACGGCTACACATTCCTGGGACAGAAACAGGCATTTATGTACAAGCTTGTGCCCACACTCATCGAAAATATGGGCGACGCCTACCCCGAACTTGATGCACAAAAAGAGCTTGTAACAAAAGTTATAAAAGAAGAGGAAGAGGCATTCCTTCGCACACTTGAGACAGGCATACACCTGCTCGATAAGATAATCGCCACAGCAAAAGCCGAAGGCAAGCAAGAGATAAGCGGCGTAGAAGCCTTTACCTTGTACGACACATTCGGATTCCCCATAGACCTTACACAGCTCATCTTGCGCGAGAATAATCTGAGCGTAAACATGGGAGAATTTGACGAGGAAATGCAGAAACAAAAGACTCGCGCACGCAACGCAGCAACAGTCGAAAATGGAGATTGGGTAAACATTGCCGAGGGTGAAAGTAAATTTGTGGGCTACGACTTTACCGCATGTGACACAAAAATACTCCGTTACCGTCAGACGAAACAGAAGAACCAGACATTGTTCCAGATTGTTCTATGCGAGACACCCTTCTACGCCGAAAGCGGAGGTCAGGTGGGCGACACAGGCTACCTTGTATGCGGCGACGAGCGCATCGAAGTAATCGACACAAAGAAAGAAAATAACCTTCCCATACACATTACAAAGAAACTGCCCGCAAACGCCGAGGCAACCTTCCGCGCCGAAGTAAACGTTGCCAAACGCAACGCATGTGCAGCCAACCACTCGTGTACACACCTGCTGGACCAGGCACTGCGCGAAGTTCTTGGCACACACGTCGAGCAAAAAGGTTCGCTTGTAACCCCCGAAGGCATACGCTTCGACTTTTCACACTTCCAGAAACTGAGCAACGAAGAGATTCAGAAAGTAGAAAAGATTGTAAACGCACGCATACGCGCAAATATCCCATTGACCGAGCACAGAGACATTCCCATTGCCGAGGCTCAGCAGTTGGGAGCAATAGCCCTCTTCGGTGAGAAATACGGCGACAGAGTGCGTGTCATACAGTTTGACAAGTCAATAGAATTCTGCGGAGGTATACACGTAAATGCCACCGGCAGCATAGGAATGGTAAAAATTATTTCCGAAAGTTCGGTTGCAGCAGGCGTACGCCGCATAGAAGCAATCACAGGCGAGGCATTGGAAGAGAACATAATAAAAATGCAGGACATGATGGCCGAAATTAAAGCTCTCTTCAACAACGTCCCCAACCTTAAGGCTACCATCGCCAAGGCCATTAACGAGAATAACGAACTGAAAAAACAGGTCGAGGAGTATGCTCGCGAAAAAGCCGTAAGCACAAAAGACAAACTTTTGGGCGATGTTAAGGAAAGAAAAGGTATACGCGTGATAAGCGCAATATTACCTTTGCCCGCAGCAACAGTAAAAGACATTGTATTTATGTTGCGCAGCGAAATGCCCGACAATCTGTTGTGTGTCATCGGCAGCGTAAGCAACGACAAACCCCAGCTTACAATCTCGGCCAGCGGCGACCTTGTTGAAGCAGGCATCAACGCAGGTAAGCTCGTTGGACAGGCTGCCAAAGAGATGCAGGGCGGCGGTGGCGGTCAGCCTCACTTTGCAACAGCCGGCGGCAAGAATATCGAAGGCTTGAAAAATGCAATGGAAAAGGTATTCGAATTAGCCGAATTATAAAAATTTCCCCATATAAAAAATATCGGTTGCACCAATAATGAAAGTGCAACCGATATTTTTTATATTACTTATCAAATAAATTTCAAGCAATAAAATGAGGGCAGCCGAACAGCCACCCTCGAAAAACGGAAATATTTTAAACTCTAAATTATAACTGTTTGCTGAATATTCAACATAGTCTTTGGGGATTATAGACTTTCGCCAAAATCTTTGCGGAATTTCTCGGCAAGTTGCTCCTGCCAATAACCCTTCTCTTTCAGACGACCCGAGAAGAAACGCAATACATACGGCTCCTCTACCCATTCAAGACCACCGATAAGCTCGCGATTGTCCCAAAGCCATTTTACACGGTCGGCCACATATTTCAACTGCGACAAAGTGTAAACACGACGGGGCACAGCCAAGCGCATAAGTTCAAGCTCGGAATAAGGCTCTGTGCCATCGGGGTTGCGCTGCTCGGAAAGTGTACCACGCTCCATGCCTCGTATACCTCCGGCAATGTAAAGAGCCGCCGCCACTGCCGCAGCAGGATACTCATTGTGTGGAAGTTCGGGCACAAAAGCACCGGCATTCAAGTGACAACCCAATCCTCCGGCTGGAAGAATCACAGGAACTCCATAATCGTGAAGCTCTTTTGCAAGATAGTTGATAAACTCCGGTCCCTGATTAATATACTCCATGTCAAGACTCTCGTAAAGACCTTGTGCCATAGCCTCCATTGTACGAACATCGATACCTCCGTAAGTGAGGAATCCTTCGTAAAGAGGAATATACTCAACCATCATCTTAGTATATTTCTCATCTTTGCTGGTGATTATACCACCCTTTGCGAATCCCAGCTTACGAGCCGAGAAATAAATAATATCAAAATGATCGGCAAGCAGATGATAGATAGACTTTATATCCATATACTTGCAACGAGCCTCGCGTGTCTTCATAAAGTATACATTATCCTGAAGCAACGATGCATCAAGCACGCTAATTACATTATTCTCGTGGCAAATATCTGTCACGGCAAGCATATTCTCGAGCGACACAGGCTGTCCGCCTATAAGGTTGGTTCCTGCCTCCACACGCACGAATGCAACATTCTCGGCGCCCTTTTCCTTGATTGTCTCACGCAGTTTGTCAAGGTCAAAATCGCCTTTGAATGGATCATCAGTCTGAGGCAAAAGACCTTTCTCTGCAACAAGTTCCTCGACGGTACCACCCATACGTGTGATGTGCGCCTTTGTCGTTGTAAAGTGGAAATTCATCAGTGCAGTCTGTCCGGGCTTTACAAGAGCCGATGCAAGAATATTCTCACAAGCACGTCCCTGATGCGCGGGCAAGACATTGTCTGTTCCGAATACCTCTTTTATAGCCTCCTTTACTCGGGTAAATGTTTCCGAGCCGGCATAA
>JAUNRD010000216.1 GCA_030535815.1 Clostridia bacterium | reverse complement strand
TGATTTTAATGAAAAATAAAAGACTTAATTCTGCCTGCATAGAGTGCCTTACAAAAAAGCACCTTACGGCATATCCGGAAAATGCGAAAGAGACAGACAAGCTTTCATATATGAAGAAAATGCTGGGCGTAATATCAGAGGCAAATGACGATATGAGTGCACCGGAGCTGGTTGAAGAAATAAATAAAATAAAGGAAGAGTTTTTTGGCAGAGGCGATGACTACAGCGAAATTAAAAAGCATTTCAATGCCCTTATGTTAAAAGAGGAACCTTCTTTAACCGCAGAAATTGAAAAAGCGGAAAATTCGTTTAAAAAGGCACTTTCCTTTGCAATGGCGGCAAACTATATTGATTTCGGGGCAATGTATAAGGTGGATGAAGAAACCTTAAAGGAGTCCTTTTACAATAAAAAGGAAGAGCATTTTCCGGAGGAAGAAAAGCTTTATTCTGACCTTAAAAAGGCAAAGAATCTTTTGTACATAACAGATAACTGCGGCGAAATTGTGGCGGACAAGATTTTTATAAAGGAAATAATGAAAGAGTTTCCCCACCTTTCCGTAAAGGCAATGGTAAGAGGAAAGGAAGTATTAAACGATGCTACAATTGAGGATGCAACCGACGTGGGACTTGATTTAATCGTTCCCGTAATTCCAAACGGCACCGGAGTTCCGGGGACAAGCATTAAAAAGTTGTCGCCGGAAGCAAAAAAAGCCTTTGATGAAGCGGACGTAATAATTTCAAAAGGTCAGGGAAACTTTGAAACATTAATGTATTCGGGAAAAAACATCTACTACATATTTATGTGTAAATGCTCTATGTTTGCAAAACGCTTTAACGTAGAGCCATTATCGGGAATGCTCTTAAATGATTTAAGGATGTGAAAAAGCCCGGAAACCCATTGGGTTTCCGGGCTTTTTCACATATTAAATTCCTTATACACCTTTCCGTCCAAATCCTTCCAGGTAAAAGTTCCGTTTTCAAACATCATATAAGAGTGAGGGGATTCTTCCTTGGGGATTGAAACCGAGCCGGGATTTATATAGGTAAAGTTTTGACATTTTTCCGCTGTCGGCACGTGGGTGTGACCGTGTAGGAGAATATCACCCTCGGATAAAAGGGGCGGTTTTTTTGTGTTGTAATTGTGACCGTGGGTTATGAAAATCAGCTTGCTGTCAAAATATAGCATGGCATAATCGGCAAGAATGGGGAAATCGAGCACCATCTGATCAACCTCGGTATCACAGTTTCCGCGTACACACATAAGACGTTCCTTCATATTGTTCAAAAGCTCAATAACCTTTTTTGGATTATAGCCTTGTGGAAGGTCGTTCCTCGGCCCGTGATATAAAATGTCACCTAAAAGTATAAGCTTATCAGGATTTTCTTCGTTGAAACGGCAGAGCAGTTTTTCAAGATAATATGCCGAGCCGTGGATATCCGATGCAATCATTAATTTCATAAAAGTCAACTCCTTTTGATAAATTTTACCACAGCATTATCTTTTTGTCAAAAGGAAAAGCTTATTGACGTAAAACTTAATTTGTGATATATTTATTTTGTGATTAATTTTACGAGGTGATTGCATTGAAAAAGTATCTTTTACCCGAGGGCGGAAACTTTTATAAAGCTAATCTTCACTGCCATACCGTTATGTCAGACGGCAAGAAAACGGCAGAAGAAGTGAAGGAACTCTATATGGAAAAAGGCTATTCCGTTGTGGCATATACAGACCACGATATTATGGTAACACACGACGAACTGACAGATGATAATTTCCTGGCACTTCACGGCTTTGAAATGGAAGTAAATCCCCCTGCAACCGAGGGGAATCCCTACGAAAAAACCTGCCACGTTTGCTATATCGGAATTGATAAGGATAACATCACCCAGCCTATGTGGCACAAAAGCAAATATCGCTTTGGAAATGCACCAAAGTATGAGCATTTGGTTAAAATTGATGAGTCAGAACCTGATTTCGAGAGGGAATACACTCCCGAATGCATCTCCGAAATGATGAGAATCGGACGTGAGAAAGGCTTTTTCGTAACCTATAACCATCCTACCTGGTCAATGGAAAATTACAATGATTACATTCACTATGACGGAATGCACGCCTTTGAAATAATGAACGGCTGCCTTGCCTTTGGATGGGACGAGTATAATTCCCACGAATATGACGATTTTTTAAGGGGCGGAAAGAGAATTTTCTGCATAGGTGCCGACGATAACCACAACTATGCGCCGAAAGATTCTCACTTTTTTGATTCCTTCCACGCTTTCACTATGATAAAGGCTGATAATTTAGAATACAATACCATTACGAAAGCCCTCTTGGACGGAAACTTCTATGCTTCCGAAGGTCCCGAAATTACTGAGCTTTACTGGGAAAACGGAGAAGTACATATAAAATGCTCTCCTGCAGACAGAATTTACTGCACCTTCGGAATAAGAAGGGCAGGAGTTATCTACCGATCAGAAGAAGCACCCGTAACAAGCGCAACCTTCGCGATTCCTCCTGAAGCGGTTTATTTCCGCTTTACCGTGGTTGACGAGCGGGGAAGAAGAGCATTTTCAAACGGATATTTCGTTGACGAAATGCCAAAAGGAGAATAAAAGGTAAATAAAATACACTCCGCATTTTGCGGAGTGTATGAATTTTATTTTTCGTTTAACTTGTCTCTGATTTCTTTAAGGACAGAAAGTTCGGTTTCTTCAGGCTCTTTCGGAGCTTCTTCTTCCTTTTTGCGGAGCTCATCAATCTTCTTCTGCATGTTCATCATAATTCTTATTACACAGAAGATAGAAAGCGCTATAATTAAAAAGTCAATAATGTTCTGAAGAAATGCACCGTACTTTACGGCAACTTCGGCAACTAAAACTTCGCCTGCTTCATTAAGCTCTTCAGGTCTTAAAACAGCCTTTAAATCAGCCAAAGAAACAGAACCTGTTGCGAGACTTATCAGGGGAGTGATGATATCGTTAACCAATGATGTTACGATTTTTCCGAAAGCACCGCCGATGATAACGCCGACAGCCATATCGAAAATGTTGCCTTTCATAATGAAGGCCTTAAAGTCGTTTGCGAATTTTTTCATTATTTTACCCTCTTTCGTATATATGTGTTTATCACATTTTAGCATATATTAAAAAATAAATCAATAAAAAAATAAAAAAGGAGAAAAGAAAATGCCTTCCTGGGAAACTTTATTAAATTCGGTTGTTGCTTTTTGTATGGGCGCCGGATTAAAGATAATCATTTCAATATTAATACTCTGCGTGGGACTTTATCTTATAAAGCTTTTTATAAAAATGTTTAAGAGAGAAGATAAGTTTACACTTATTGATGAAAGCGTTAAAAGCTTTCTTGCCAGCTTTTTCAACATAGCGCTGAAAATAGTTCTCTTTATTACAATTGCCGCATATTTAGGTTTGCCGATGACATCTGTGGTAGCGGTTTTAGGCTCTGTGGCAGTAGCAATAGGTCTTTCGCTGCAGGGAAGCCTTTCTAACTTTGCAGGCGGAATGATGATAGTGATTTTTCAGCCCTTTGAAGTGGATGATTATATAGAAACAGGTTCACATTCCGGTACGGTTACAGATATCGGAATATTTTATACAAAACTTAAAACACTCGATATGAAAACGGTAATTCTCCCTAACGGGGTCCTTGCAAATCAGAATATAACAAATTATTCTGACACAGACGTGCGCCGTGTGGATTTTGAAATCGGAGTGGGCTATGAAAGCGATCCGGAAAAGGTAAAAAAAGTGCTTACGGATATCGCGCTCGGCTTCGAAAATGTGCATAAAGATCCATTTCCGTTCGTTGGACTTAAAGGGTACGGAGACAGTTCTGTTAACTTTACTTTGCGCGTATGGTGCGATACAGCTGAATACTGGAATGTATATTTCGCAATAAACGAAGCAATTATAAAGAAATTCAGAGAAGAAAATATTGAAATTCCATTCCCCCAGATGGATGTTCATATGAAATAAGACGAAAACAGCCCTGAAAACGGGCTGTTTTTTTACTTTTTTAATAAATTTTCATAAAAATCACAAAAAACACTTTACAACTTTAGTT
>JAUNRD010000215.1 GCA_030535815.1 Clostridia bacterium | reverse complement strand
CTTTTTTAGGTGTTGCACTTAATATTGTAATCTGCCCTCCCTTGTGTAAAGGGAGCTGTCTTTGACTTGACAAAGACGGAGGGATTGCGCTTTCCCCGCCATTGTCATTCTGAGTCACCCCTCCGCTGTCATTCTGAGGCGTAGGCGTTTTGATAAAAACGCCGAAGACCGAAGAATCTCCTTTTTCTGTACAAAGGTGTGTTACAGAGATTCTTCACTACGTTCAGAATGACAATGAAAACACCGGCTGTCGCTCAGAATGACAAAAAGTACTGTAGGGCAGGGGCTTGCTCCTGCCGCATTGTCCGTGCCGCTCACACGTTAGGGAGAACGCCGTTTTCCCCGCCTGTTCGCCGTAGAGAATCTTCGATAGGAGTTTTCTTATAAACACCGGCTTCAGAAAGACATCACTTTCTGCCTCATTCCGCACAAGCGGAAATTTTTTCTTGCTTTTTTAAATTTGTTATGCTATAATAATATAGCTAAAATGTATTATTGTACCCTTTTGGATATAATCAATGCATAAATTTATATAAAGGAGTGGTTCTTTATGAAAAAGGCATTGGCTTTACTCTTAACCCTTGCTATGCTGGCAACTCTTTGCACAGTACCTGTCTGGGCAGAGGAAGACGTAGCATTTGACATCCCCGTAATAGAAGAAGTTACGGAAGAAGAGCTGGAAGAGGTAGTCCTCTTCACAGAAGAAGAAATAACAGAGGAGGAAACAGAGGGAGACACCAACCTTGCCAATGTGAAATGGAAAACTTATGTTCCTGCTGAAGACGACGGTGTTACATACTTCACCGAAATGGAAGGCTCTTCCGTAAGCGTTTTTAACGTTGTTTCCGCATCAACACAGGGAAATTTAGCATCTATAACCAACGGTATTTATACCACAGGTGTAGAAATTGAAAATCCCTCTGATAACTCGGAAGTAGACCACTATCCCGTGGTAAACGGTGCTGTAGAAGGCTTTATGGGAAATATCTGTAAGAATGCTCTCACCATCGACCTTGGTGCAGAGAAGACCTTTGCAGGTATCCGTCTTGTAGATGACCATAAGGCTCGTGCCATGAAGGCAAGAAAGGCAACAAGAGCGTATATTTCTATTTCTTCCGACGGAACTAATTGGACTACTGTTGATAGAACTGATGTAGCCGTTGCAAGAGCTGCAGATTATGAAACAACCTACAGCGACTTCTTCTTTAAGAGACTTAACAGAGAAGTAAACCTTACTGCAAGATACATTCGTGTTTATGTTGCTAACGTAAATACTCACGGTGAGTATGATATTGAAGAAATTATCATGCTTGATGCTGATTCTGCAAAGGATACTTACAACCCTGTAACAGCAAAGGACTATTATGACTTTGACGAAAACTGGGAAATCGAAGTTGGAAGTAATCTTGGTGGCTCCAGTGCCGGAAAACTTATTGACGGCGTAATTTTCGGTGGTCAGGGTAACTGCTGGCACTCTATTGCAAATGCAGAAGGCCACACATATACAGAAGCAGACAAAACCGTTACAATTACATTTGACAAGCCCACAGAAATCGGCGGTGTAAGAATATTCCCCAGAACCGATGGTGCCAGTGCATCTCCCAATACAATTAAGCTTTTAGGTACACTTGACGGTGAAACTTGGTATACAATATGGGGAAGCAAAACCCTTGGATTCGCTTCTAACTATATGGAAGGTAATGAAGTATTCTTCCCCTTCGGTAGAGAATATCCCTTAATGGGCTTAAAGGTTATATCTCTTGCAGGTATAGATACAAATATGAAGCAGTATACAAACTATACAGAGCTTCAGCTTTTAAAGCCTGCACTTCCCACAGCTCAGGATCCTGACTTCCATGTATTCCCCGATGACGAAGTAACAATGGGTCTTCCCATGGGTACATTTGCAACCTATGGTGTTAAGGAAGGTGCGGCAGATACTGTTATAAGAAATACCGATGTTGGCTATAAGGCAATGGAAGGTATTGCTCTTACAAAGCAGTATTTTGATAACAACGGCAAGCCCGTTGGAGGTTTCTCCGCATATCAGCTTCACCACGACCACTGCGTAGCAGGTGAAGGCGCTACGCTTACAGGAAGCTGGAAGTACAACACTGTTCGCGCTATATATGACATGGGTAAGGAGTATGAATTCTCCGGTATCCGTTTTTATCAGCGTGTTGCAGGTAATCAGAACATTACGCAGTTCTATCTTTCAATTTCCGACGATGGTACAAACTGGGTTAAATTAGATAAAAACACGCTCAGCAATGCGGTTATCGCTACAGCCAATACTTTAGCATATGGCGGCAAGACTTATAACTACAAGGCTCGTTATATAAAGATTGATATCGCAAAGACAGCATCCGGTCACTGGGGCCTTGAAGAAATAAGACTCTTAAATCCCGCAAGCGGCGTTGACACAAAATCCCCTACAGCTTTACTTGCGGAACTTGAAGCAATGAAGGGCGATGTTAAGGCTGTAATCGATGCTTATGAGCCTTATAATGTAGAAATTGAAGATGCAACGGCAATTAGTGCGGCAAAGGCGAAGTTTGATAAGTTATCAAGCGAAGATCAGGCAACTCTTGACGGAGATAAGCTTGATAAGCTTTACGATGCGGCTACACAGCTTTCTCACAACGTAAGAGTAAACAAATATGGTCTTACAGATCCCTCTGCTACAAACCACAACGGTCAGAAGGGTTACAAAAACGTTTCCTATACTCTTTATGTAAACGATGTTGAAGGCGAAGATCCCGTAACAGTTACAGGTATTAGCTATCTTGGCGAAGCAATTTCCAATAACTATGACAGATGGACAGCAGTTAACAACGGCGACGGTACAGTAACACTTACCCTCGGCGGTAATTACTGGAACGACCCCGATTGGAAGAACTGGATTGAAGGTCCCATGACAGCAAGTATCAAGAGCTATGAAGACACAGAACACTACTACAGAACTGTAAATAAAATTGATAACTACTCAACAGATCCTGTTGAAATCAGACCCGAATCCTTCACGGGTACATTGGTAAGAGAAATTACCATGAAGGACGAAGGTGACCACTACCTTACAGTTACATTTTCTGACGGAACAGAAAAGGAAATTATCCTTTCTTCCGAATATGTATGGACCAACGTTCCTTCAACAGCTGTTTTGGGTGAAAGAGATGCTGACGCTATCAAGCCTTCCTCAAGCTGGAAGTTTGCAACAAACCTTTATGCAGAAGGAACAGTAACTTCAAGAGGTAACGCACTCTTTAACGGTGTGTATAACGCAGATGTGTATTCCGAAACATGGACAATGGGCGGAAACTATTATACCGAATTTGATGCAGAAGGAAAGGGTACTACAACATCAGGTAATACCCAGCTTCTTGCTGCTCCCAACGATACAGTATGGTTCGACTTTGGCGCACCTTTAAGAATGTCAGGTGTTCGTCTCCACGAAAGAACCAACAACATTGTTACCGCAAAGGTTTACGGAACCGATGATATTGATGGTGATGCAACCGAATGGAAGCTCCTCGGCGAAACAAAGAATAACAATGCAAAGACAAATACTATAACTTTCAATAAGAACTATGCGTACAGATATATTAAGATTCAGTATGCGTTGCCTACGCAGGTTTACACTTTCTTAAACGAAATTGCAATCCTTGCTCCCAAGACACTTCTTTCTTCCGATGCCAATGTTACGGTTGACGTTGCAGAAGGCGATTTGGCACAGTTCAAGTTTGACCAGGGTGCATCTAATTCATCTCCGAAAAAATTAATAGATGAAGATAGAAACGCGGTTCATGATTATGTTACCTTTGACAAGGGCGTTCTTACCTTCAATAATGATTTCATTAAATCTCTTTCCGACGGTGCACATAAATTCCAGATGACCTTTACAACAGGCGAAGAATATATATTAACCGTAAATAAGAAGGATTCCTCCAAGGTTTCCTATGTTCTTTTCAGTAATAATGCATCAGGTGCTCTTGTGCTTGAAAGCCCCGGAGCAAAGGATGTTAAGTCTCTTAAATTTGCAGACGGAACAGAGATTAAAAACTTCACTCTTTCTGAAGACAAGAAGACAAT
>JAUNRD010000214.1 GCA_030535815.1 Clostridia bacterium | reverse complement strand
CTGCAAGATTAAGATCTGCTAAATCTTTGTTGAAATATATTTTTGATGCAGCACCGACACCGTTACAGTTCTGGCTTAAATATATTGTATTCATGTAAAGCTCGAGAATATCGTTTTTGGATAAATCGTTTTCGAGCCTTATAGCTCGGTAGATTTCTCTGAATTTACGAAGTACAGAACGGTCATCCTCTTTGGTTAGATTTTTTACAAGCTGCTGTGTGATGGTACTTCCGCCGTACACCGAACGATTTTTATCAAAAAGTCGCATTAATGTGTTTATGCCTGCGCCAACAAGTCTCTTGATATCGAAACCGGGATGAGAATAAAATCGTTCATCCTCAATTGCTACAAATGCATTTTTCATATCGAGAGGCATTTCTTCAAAGCTTGCCCAGGTACGGTTTTCATCGCCGTATAAATTCTGTACTATCACCTGATTTCCGTTGTCATCCTCATAATATATGCTGGATGTCATTTTTATATTAAGCAAAGAAGAATCGATTGGCTCGGTAGTGATACAGATTGTTGCAACAGCGATAACAGCGGCTAATATGATGACAGCAAATATTATAAGCAGAACCAATAATACTTTTTTTCCACGCTTTTTGGGCTTTTTGTCTGTTGATGCGCTGACAGTTTTCTTTTTAGCCATATTATGATCATTCCTTTCTGCATGATAATAGCTGATTATAGTAGGAATACAGTATAACAGATATTCTTTAAAAAAGTGTTACAATCGTATATTTTTTTGGTTACAGGTAAAAATATGATATGTAATATTAGTGAAAGATGTGTTCATAATGAATAAAAAAATTTTCTGGACAGTAGCTGTATTGTCTATCACAGGAGTGCTTTTTCTGATTGTAGCCGGAGGGGAAGCATTGATGGAAAGTAACAGTAAAGAAGAGACGGTATCTTCAGGAGCTGTTGAATTATATGAGATAGTGATAGAAAATGAGTATATATTTTTGTATGAGATTTGCGGAGATGATAAGGTTACTGTAAGGCGGGAGATATATATGCCTGTAATAGACAGGGATATGGCTTTGTTGAAAGCCGGGATAAGAGTGTACGACAGGGAAGAGGCATTGATGATACTGGAAGATTTTGTGAGTTAAAAAACTCCGATGCTAATGCATCGGAGTTTTTATTTTTAGTTGAGAATTGCAAGCTCTGTATCCTTGTCGAAGATATGAAGTCTGTTTGTATCGAATACAACGTCAACCTTTTCACCTGCTTTAGCCTTTGTTCTGGGGTTAACTCTTGCTACAGCGTGAGTGCCGTCGATGTCAAGGTGGAGAAGTGTATCAGCACCGAGAGATTCTGTTAAGTCAACGTCAACGGTAATTAAGCTGTCAGCCATTGTTGCAAGATAGTTTTCTTCGTCATGTACGTTTTCAGGACGGATACCGATGATAACGTCTTTGCCGATGTACTCGGGATGAGTATCCATAAGCTGTTTAGCCTTTCCTTCAACAAGGAAAATCTTGTGGTTTTCACCGAAGGTAATAGAAACTCTGTCGCCTTCTTTGTCAAGCTTTGCGTTGATAAAGTTCATTTCGGGGCTTCCGATGAAGCCTGCAACGAAGAGGTTTACGGGATGATCGTAAAGTTCCTGAGGAGAGTCAACCTGCTGAATGTAACCGTCTTTCATAACAACGATTCTGGTACCCATGGTAAGAGCTTCTGTCTGGTCATGTGTAACGTAAATGAATGTTGTCTGAAGTCTCTGGTGGAGCTTTGAAATCTCAGCTCTCATCTGAACACGGAGCTTAGCGTCAAGGTTTGATAAAGGTTCGTCCATTAAGAATACCTTGGGTTCACGAACGATAGCACGACCGAGAGCAACACGCTGTCTCTGACCACCGGATAAAGCCTTGGGCTTTCTGTCAAGAAGATGCTCGATGCCGAGAATCTTTGCAGCCTGACCAACACGTCTCTTAATCTCATCCTTGGGAGTCTTACGGAGCTTAAGACCGAATGCCATGTTGTCGAACACTGTCATATGAGGATAAAGAGCATAGTTCTGGAACACCATCGCTATGTCTCTGTCCTTGGGAGCAACGTCGTTCATAAGCTTTCCGTCGATGTAGAGCTGACCGGAAGAAATATCTTCGAGACCTGCGATCATACGGAGAGTTGTGGACTTACCGCATCCGGAAGGACCAACCAAGATGATAAACTCCTTGTCTTCGATTTCAAGACAAATGTCATTTGCAGCAATAACGCCGCCTGAATATTTCTTATAGATGTTTTTTAAACTTAAACCTGCCATATCTGATTATTTCCTCCTAAATATTGTTAAATGATAGATTTATCAACGATACATTAATAGGATACCACAATTCGGGGTAAAAAGAAAGTGTCTTTATCCACAAAAAAAGAAAAGTATCTTTGGCACAATTGCATAAATATACCTAAAAAATGCTTTCATCTGGCTTTAAGGGGCGATATTCCCCTTCTTTGAGGGCATCATCAAGCTTTAGATTGCCGAATTTTATCCTTTTTAAATATGTTACTTTGTTACCTCGTGATTCAAACATAAGCTTTACCTGATGGAACTTTCCTTCAGTTATTGAAAGGTTGGCACTTTTTTCTGATAGGACAGAAAGCTTTGCCGGCAGTGTTTTTGTGCCGCCTGCAATATACACTCCTTCGGTAAAGGCTGCCTTGTCGTCTTCGGTTATTTCTTTTTCCGTTTCCACATAATAAGTCTTTTCCACATGGAATTTGGGGGAAAGGGCTTTGTGAGCCATTTCTCCGTCATTGGAAAGAATAAGTAACCCTACGGTATCAATATCCAGTCTTCCCACCGGAAACAGATTGTAATGAGCGTATTTTTTATCAATAAGGGATAAAACGGTTTTTTTCGTTTTATCTTCGGTTGCCGAAATAACGCCTGCGGGCTTATTCATCATAAGGTATATAAATGGAGTATAGGCAACGGCTTGTCCCATATAGGTGACGGCATCTTTTTCGTCAACTCTGAAGCCTGCATCTTTTACGGTAACGGAATTTACCGTTACACCGCCTTTTTTTATGGTGTTTTTTATTTCGCTCCGGCTACCTAAGGCTGAATCGGCAAGAAATTTATCCAGTCGCATAAATTACTCCTTTTCTTTTGGAATGAGTGGTATCATTTTTCCTGAAATAGAGGGATCTAATATATCTCCTCCGCAAATTTTACCGTCTGAAACTAAAATGTTCGCAATACTGTAGTCTTCGTTTTTCAGATGAAAGCTGTAACGCATAACCGTTTTTCCGCGAAGCGGAGTCAGGTCAAAGCCGGCTTCTTTCTGAAGTGCGTTATATGATTCGTAGACCTTTCCGAAACCTTCCGGGATGATAATTTCAGAGGATTCGAAGGTGGTTCTTTCAAAGGAATAGCCCAGATCTTTTAAAAAATTCCTGCAGAGTGCGGCGTTTTCATCTCCGGAAGATGCAGAAAAACAAATTGCTGCTGCAAGGACGATAATGAGAAGTGTGAAGATTATCAGCTGACTTTTTTTAACAACATAAAACATAGCAACTCTCCTTAAATAAAAGCTACTATATATTTATGTGACAATTCCTGATTTATTCTAAGCTGTTTTTCGCATCGAGCAAAGCCTTTGCCAGCTGATCGGGACAGCTTGTCTGCTTGAAGCCGCATTTTATGCCGGATAAGGCGGTTATAAGTTCATCTGCATTTTTGCCTTCGCAAAGGGCAGCGATTCCCTGAAGGTTTCCGTGACATCCGCCCTCGAAAGAAACGTTTGAAACTATTCCGTTATCGGAAAGGTCAAAACTTACTGTCCGTGAGCAGGTTCCCTGATTTTTTCTCTGGTATTTCATCTGAATCTTCCTTTCTATAATAACTCTCTCGGTATATGGTCGGGATCATCTTTAAGCATGCCTGTTTCTTTAAGATCTGAAAATCCTGTCTGACGCAGCGCCTCGTATATCATAATTGCAACTGAATTGGAAAGGTTAAGGCTTCTTGCTTCGTCAATCATCGGGATTCTGACACATGAGTCCGGGTTGTCCCATATTAGAGTTTCGGGAAGGCCTCTCGTTTCTTTTCCGAAAACAAGAAAGTCCCCATCCTCATAAGAAATGTCAGAA
>JAUNRD010000213.1 GCA_030535815.1 Clostridia bacterium | reverse complement strand
TATCGTAAAGTTACAAAATTGACCTCAAGACGCCCCAGCAGATGTAACAGAAAAGGAGCAATTTCCGCGTGCCTAAAAATGCTTATGGGAACAACTGATAATGCCACAAAAGAAGATGCATTTACTATGTTGAAAACAGCTTTTGAGAAGGTGCAAGAATCAAGTTTCCTTAAAGGGGACAATGAACGGGGCTGGAAAGCTTCATTCGATTGGGTTATGAAGGTTGATAACCTAATAAAGGTTATTGAAGGAAATTATGATAATGCGGTAACACAAGCAGAAACCGACATTTGGGATTGATTAGAAGGCAAATGCCTATAATGCAAACAAATTAGAGTGTAAACATATATAATGTAAACAGAAATGGATAATAATAAAAATGAAAAATCAGCCATATTCAATGTTTTTCAGCGTGTTACAAAGTATCGCGAACAAAAACTAATGGCTGCAAAACCCGAAGAGCGAACACCATATATACCAATAGAACCCGAAATAATGCAGGACATTTGCGCAAAAGCGGGCGTTACTGATGTTGAGGTTTCGCAAATAGTGAGTTTTTGCGTATCGGTTATTGGCGGCATTTTAAGTTCTTCGGATTATGCCAACACATTAAAAGCAGATAATATGGGGGAAATAATTGTTCAAATTGAAAATATTAAGGCGATTAAGTGATTTATGGATAAGAAAGTAAAATTAAATTTTGATTTACAAAAATCAGATTTAGTAACACGCAGGTTAACGGATTTTTGCGATAAGGCAAATAGTGTCGTAATTCCGCTTATGAAGAGTTTAGGAGTTTGCATAACACTCGAAAGCGTGATTAGATATGCGGGGAACTCTGATGCGTTGAATGCGGACTATTTAGAAGCAGAAAAAGTGAAATCCAAAGTAGATAACGCGTATTTATTGCAGATTGTAGAGCGCAATGCAGCTGCTCAATTTGATGAGGCTTTCGATAGATACCCTTATGATGATTTTGAGCCTCACTATCCGGACTTGCTTATGTTAAGCAAAGAACGCATTTGTGTTAATGCTGAGGCTGTAAGGGAATTTTGTACTATCTACTTGCGAGAAGACCAGCGCGAAGTTTATGACCGCTATATGAAGGCAGTAGAAGCCCTTAATGATTTTTATAGGGGTAAAGCACAAGACGGCGTATTTATAGGTACGCAATTCCCGGTAAAAGACGGCAAGGTATTCCCAAGCCAACTGATAAATTTTGATTATTACAAATAACTAAAAATATGAATTATGAGTAAACTAACTATTTCAAAAGCAGCGGAAATTAAAAACGGACTTGAAAAAGCCGTTGAATATCTTAACAAGGCGGCATTAGTCGCTAAAGAAGTTGGGGCAGACCTTAAGCGTATTCCTGGCATTTCCGGCATTATCTCATTTGATTATACAAATGAAGAATTTAGGTTTAATGAACCTATATACAAACTTGTATTGTGTCAATCACAAAACGGTAATAAAACACTTGAAGAGCAATTGAAGAGAACTGCGATATTGGAACACATAGAAGAAAATGACCGAGAAATTAATGAAGCGATAAAAGGTTTGTAATGTGAAATTGCGGGGGCTTTTTAGTCCCCGCGCATAAATAATAAATATGGGAATAAAAAGAATAACACCAAAGAGCAGCGCGAAGACGTTTTTAAATAATGAGCTTAACCGCTGGGTTGATTCAATCCTTCGCAAATTATCTTTTGTTGGGGAAAGTGCATTGAAGCAAGCCCGTGAGGGGCACCGCTATAATGACCAAACGGGAAACCTTACAAGTTCCATTGGATACGCGATAGTCGTAAACGGGAGGGTTTATCAACAAAGTAGTTTTGAGGTCGTAAAGGACGGGAAGCAGGGAGCGCGTGAAGGCAAGAATCTTTTACGGAAACTTATATCACAAAACCAAGAAGGCATAGTGTTTATAATGGTTGCTGGAATGCCGTATGCGCAGTATGTGGAGGCTATGAGCCTCGATGTGCTGGATTCAGCAGAGGTAATGGCGAAGAAAATGTTACCGAAAATATTGAAGGGGCTAAATGTTAAAGCAGTATGACGCAGGAAAAATACAATAAAAGGCAATTACAAGACGCATTCAAAAAGGCGCTTGGAATCTGTTCTATGATGAATGAAGCCCTGAAAGAAATATGCAGAGTTTCGGAAAGGTACAGAAATAAAGAACCTTTTATGTTTGCAAATTCATCGGCGTTGTCTGCAATAGTTTATGAAATAATAAACAAACTAAACAAGAGGATTGCTGCGGAGATAGAGGCAGGAGAGCGCGAAGCGTGGGCATTGTCTGCAAGCAAAAATATATTTTTAGTTACTACGCTAATGCAAAAATACAATGTGCCCAAATCTGTTATAAAGGATTGGGATAGTGAGATTAGGGCATATTTGAAAAATTTCGGGTTGTGTAAAAACTGCAAAAATGTGTCTATTTCCATATTTAAACAATATGGCATACCAGTTAGCGTTTTATCACAAGAAGGAATTGTAAATGCTGCGGGGCTATCTAATCAAATAGCGCGTACTATAAATGGACGTAATTTGTCGAAAAGAGTATGGAACATAACAGACCAATTTAGGCAGGAACTTGAATTGGCTCTTGATATTGGTCTTGGAGAAGGGAAAAGCGCGGCAGATTTGAGCCGCGATGTACGCCGCTATCTCAACGAACCCGAAAGGCTCTTCCGTAGGGTTAGGGATAAGCACGGTGTATTGAGATTGTCGAAGGCTGCGAAGGCATACCACCCAGGACAAGGCGTGTACCGCTCATCATACAAGAACGCTTTGCGCCTTGCCGCCACAGAAATAAATATTGCCTATCGTACAGCAGATTATGAGCGTTGGCAGACTTTAGATTATGTGATAGGAACGATAGTGAATGTAAGCCCAACAAATCATATTGTACCCGATATTTGCGACGAGTTGGCTGGTGAATATCCGAAACAATTCAAATGGGTTGGCTGGCATCCTTCCTGCAAATGTTTTGCTGTCCCTAAATTGGCTGATTTAGCAGAGTTTATAAAACTTGAGGATATGAAGTTAGAGGGTAAAGATGTATCAGCCTACAAATTTTCGGGAGAGGTTACAAAATTACCCGGGAATTTCGATAAATGGTATCGTAAGAATGAAGAAAAGGTAAAGCGGGCAAAATCACTCCCGTATTTCATTGAAGATAACAAAAAAATAATCGGCGGTTTCTAAAGAAAATATCGCCTTTGTTGAATTCACGAAATGTGCTTTATTGCATTAGAGAAAGGGCGGAGCACTAAAATGCGCCGCTCTTTTGTGTTGAATTATCTTAGTTTGTGATTATAATATAATCAGTATGAAAAAATATTTTTCAAAAGTGATTACAATGAAAACACATTGAAAACCAGCATATTGCATAGCGTTTGTTTTTGACGTATCTTTGCATTGTTAAACAATAGCAAAACACTTAAAATTATTGATTATGGATAATTCAAGCAACTTTGAAGAGAAAATGCAGGAATACGAAAAGCGTATATCTGTATTAGAAGCAGCACAGCAAGAGCACAAAAACAATGCGCCTGCGTTATCTTGCGAGGAATACAAGAGTATAGCCGCATCTATGGCTAAATTAGAATGTGACGGACTTATTACTTGCGGAGATTATTTTGAAGATTTTGTTGGAATTTCATTTAGAAAGTTTTTTGAACTCCAGCCAAAGGCGTTAGAAGTGTTGATAAATCAAATAAACACCTGCGAAGACCTGACGATAAAAAACGAATTGCAGAGTTTTATAGATAATCTTAAAACGGTTAATAAGCTGATGTATGACATAGTAGAGAATCGCCCGTTCTTTGAAAATCTTGTATCGTTTTTATGGGAACTTGAGAAGGCGAGAAAATATTATAGTAAAAATCTAACCTTATTTTCTAAATAAACAGCGAGGCGGCAAATCCGTGAGGACTAACCGCCTTTTTTATTTTAATTATTGTTTTTTGTGACACAAAAGGGCTGGATTCATAGGATATTGTTGCAAAGTTACACCTATGTTACACTTGATAAAATAAAAAGAGCTGTAAATCAATGATTTATCAGCTCTTTTCTGTACCCAGACCCGGGGTCGAACCGGGATGGAAGTGAATCCACTGGTGT
>JAUNRD010000212.1:3862-4153 GCA_030535815.1 Clostridia bacterium | reverse complement strand
TACACGGGCGGAGTTTTGCAATCTGGCACGAAAATTAATTGAAAATACAAGCGGAAAAGACATGGAAACTATTTTAAGGGAAAGCGGAAAAGCTGACATTTATGCGAATTTTACGGACACTGACAGCCGGGATGTGCTTTTCTTATATAAGTTAGGTATAATTAAAGGAAAAAGCGACACTGTGTTTGCGCCAAACGATACAATTACAAGACAGGAAGCTTCTGTGATAATGTTTAATCTGTCGAAGTTTTTGGGCATCTGCCCGTTCCTCGGAGTCAGCAAAAAGCTGAA
>JAUNRD010000212.1:840-3852 GCA_030535815.1 Clostridia bacterium | reverse complement strand
AGAACCGGTTTATTTTGCAGATAGTGGCCAGATTGCACCGTGGGCTGTGGATGCTGTCAACTATGTTGCATCGCAGGGGATTATGAAGGGAAAAGGCAACGGATTTGCTGGGTTGGACACAATAAGCGGACAGGAGTCGGTGATTATTTGCTACAGATTTTTTATGAAGCAGCATTTAAGATAAGCTTGTAATGTTAAGGAGAATTTTATGAAAAAAAGAATACTTGCAATTCTGGGGCTTATTGCCTATCTTGCGTTTATAACCTGGTTTACAATAAAGGATTTACCTCCCCTTCATGAAATGTGGGAAAATATCACAGAAAAAAATTCGGTTACGACGGCAGAAAATGTGGTATCAGAAGAAAAATAACCGTAAAAAGCCCCGAAAAAACTAAAAAACACTTAAATTTTTTAAGCTATTGAAGAATTTTACGGAAAATGCTATAATAAGCGGCGACGGATTCGCCGTTTATTTTTTTGGAAAAGAGGAGCTTTATGAAAAAGACATTAAGAGATGTTTTGCTGATACTGACGGGGCTTATTTTAACCTCGGCGGGAATTTCGCTCTGTTATGTACCGAACAAGGTTGTATCGGGCGGCGTGTCGGGCCTTTCTACAATTTTGTACCACGTTTTTAATATTCCTGCAGGTATTTCATTTGCTGTGATAAACGGAATTTTAATTATTCTCGGTATAAAAATTCTCGGAAAAAGCTTTATTATAAAAACTGTAATATGTGCAGGCATTCTTTCGGGCCTTGTGGAAGTTTTTGCACTTTTTCCGCGTCTTACCGATGATATATTCCTTGCCTCTGTAGCGGGTGCGGTGCTCTACGGCTTTGGTATAGCCTTAACCTTTGTGGGAGGAGCATCGACGGGGGGAACGGATATCCTTGGCAGAATTCTTCAGCATTTTATTCCCCATATGCCCATAGGAAAGCTTCTTTTAGTGGTGGATGCTTTTGTGATAGGGCTTTCCCTCGTTGTATTTAAGGAAATGAATCTTACACTTTACGGTATAATTGCTCTTTTTATATCTACCTTTGCAATTGACTGGCTTATGAGAAAGCTCAATGTATCAAAAATGGCTTTTGTGGTTACGGAAAAAGGGGAAGAGATGGCAAGATATTTAACCGGCCATTCCCCGAGAGGTGTTACCATTCTTTCCGTAAGGGGGGGCTATACCTTCGAAAACAAATATATGCTTCTTTGCGCCCTTAAGGAAAAGGAAGTTCCCACCTTTGAAGAAAGGGTTAAAAAGCTTGACAGCAAGGCCTTTACAATATTTTCCGAAAGCAGCGAAATTATCGGAAACGGTTTTTATTTATACAGGTAAACAGCAGAGATTCTTCCCTAAGCGTTTTCGGCAAAACGCCTGCGGAAGGATCTCTTTTTTTATAAAAGTCAATATTGTTCAAAAAGAGGTCAAAATCGGTCTTGTTTTTTTTAATATGCTCTGTTATAATGAAATTAATAAGGCCCGCTATGGGCAAAAAAGTGTAAAGGAGAATGGATATGGCAGATAACATTTTGGATGCTTTCAAAAACAAAGCAGAAGACACAGCGGTTACAGACGGCCGCAAGCTTAAGGTAGGTATTATCGGTACAGGTTGGATTGCAGATGCTCACATTGTTGAGTACAAGAAAATGCCCGACGTTGAAATCGTTGCAGGTGCTGACCTTGTTCCCGGAAAGGCAGAGGCTTTCTTTAAGAAGCACGGCGTAGAAAACGTTCGTTGCTATCTTTCTCACAAGGAAATGCTTGATGCAGAGCCCGATCTTGATGCAGTTTCCATTTGTACATACAACAGAACACACGCAGAGTGCGCTATTTATTCACTCAAGAAAGGCGTAAACGTACTTCTTGAAAAGCCCTTCACAGTTACACTTGATGAAGCTGTTGAAGTTTGCAAGGCTGAAAAGGAAAGCGGAAAGATTATTTCCATCGGCTTCCAGCCCAGACTTGATCCCAATATGCAGATGATCAAGAAGATTGTTGAATCCGGCGAGCTCGGACAGATTTACTACATCCAGACAGGTGGCGGACGCCGTCACGGTATTCCCACACCCTTTGGTACATCCTTCATCGAGGATGAAACTGCAGGTGTAGGCGCTCTCGGTGATATCGGATGCTACTCACTTGACATGGTATTAAATGCAATCGGTTATCCCAAGCCCTTAACCGTTTCCGGCTTCAAGAGCGATTTCTTCGGTAAGCAGGAAATTACCTATACAAGAAGCGGACGTCCCGCAGAATATGCTAAAAAGTTCTCTGTTGATGACTTCGGCGCAGGCTTTATAAGACTTGAAGGCGGAATAGTTCTTGACTTCAGAATTGCATGGGCTATGCACCTTGACACCCCCGGTGACACAATCATTATGGGTACAAAGGGATCACTCCGTATTCCTTCAACCGAATGCTGGAACGGCTCTGTTGGCGGACCTATGAAAATTTATCACGACGTTGCAGGCGAGCCCACATTTACAGAAATTCCGATTCTTAAGGACAGCGTTGGATGCTTCTATAAGAAGATCCGTTCTTTCCTGGATGCTGTTAAGACAAACGGCACTGCTCCCGTTCCCACAAGCCAGATTCTCTACAACCAGGCTATTATCGACGGTATCGTAAAGTCTGCTGAAATCGGCCACGAAATCGAAGTTGTAATTCCCGAAATATAAGGTTGGTGCAAAATGAAAAAGTTTAATGTAGGACTTCAGCTCTACTCCGTAAGAGATGATATGGCAGCCGATTTTGAAGGCACTCTTAAAAAGGTTGCCGAAATGGGCTATGAATATGTTGAATTTGCAGGCTTCTTCGGAAAGAGCGCAAAGGAAATTAAAGAAATACTTGCTAAATACGGCTTAAAATGCATATCTGTACATCAGGGACCTCAGCCCTTCGTGGCAGAAGGTGAAGCAATCGTTGACTTTATGGCAGAGCTTGGCATAAAGTACTGCGTAATTCCCTGGTATGAAAGGGCAAAGCTCCAGTACGGCACTCCCGTATGGGACG
>JAUNRD010000212.1:0-830 GCA_030535815.1 Clostridia bacterium | reverse complement strand
GCACTTTTCAAAAAGTACAGCGAAGCCCTTTCTAAGCGCGGTATAGAAATGCTTTATCACAACCACGACTTTGAATTTGATACAATCGACGGAGAGACAATTTTTGACAGACTTTATGCTACGCTTGATGAAAAGGAATTAAATCCCCAGATTGATACCTGCTGGGTACACTATGGCGGATATAATCCTTCCGAATACATTAAAAAGTATGCAAACCGTCTCGGTGTGCTTCACTTAAAAGACTTCTCCTGCAAGGCATTAGGCGGCGGCCCTGCCTATGCGTTGATTGACGGTGACGGAAAAGAAACAGCTAAGCCCACAAAAGAGGATAACGAATTTAAGTTCCAGCCTCTCGGCATGGGAAGACAGGATTTCAAGGCAATCCTTGAAGCTGCGGATGAATCATGCGTTCATACTTTAATCGTTGAACAGGACGCATCGCTTGACAGACCTCCTATGGAAGCAGTTGCAATAAGCAGAAAGTATCTTAAGGATACATTCGGTATATAAGATTAAAACACCGCAGGTAACTGCGGTGTTTTTTCTTGCAAAACTATTGAAAAAAGACAGCCTTTGTGTTATTATGTACCTTGTAATATTAAGGGGTGATTTTATGAAGCTTTCAGAATATATCAAAAGTCATTGGGACGATACAGTAAGACTTGAAAGAGAGGGAAATGAGCGCCTTGTGGGGCTTCCTTATCCTTATTTCGTGCCTTCTATCAAAGGGGCATTCCAGGAGATGTATTACTGGGATACGTTTTTTGCGGCGAAAGGAATTTATCTTTGCGGTAAAGAGGCAATGGTAAAAAACAACGCCGACAATATGC
>JAUNRD010000211.1 GCA_030535815.1 Clostridia bacterium | reverse complement strand
TATTAAGCGATTTTAGGGCTTCTGAGCGATTTTTAGCACCAAGGATACTCTTTATGCCAACAATGCCTCCAGACCATTCTCCAGCGTTTACAGAGTTAATATGACCGCAATACTCGGCTTGTCCTTTACGAAATGCTGCGCGGGATGCAAGCTTCGTCCAAGAACCCATTAAGCCTTTGCCCATCGGTGGGGTAGTTCGGGGGAGCTTTACCCAATTGTACTTCATTAAGCACTTCATAGCGAACAATCCTTTCTGTTTTTATTTGTTTTGTGCAAATCGTAAATTTTTTTCGGATTTGCAGACAGTATAAACTTTTTATGTTATACTGAATTTATGATATAGCTATAAAAAGTGGTAAAAGAAAAACCGGCCGGGTTAGCTAATCCCAGTCGGCTTTCGTGTGACAGGTTTTTGTGGTTCCTCCTTGAAAAACTTCGTTTTTTCATCGTACCACGCGCATGATACACCCAAATCCTTGGTCAATGAAATTGGGCAAACACCAGAAACGCCCTATTTTACGGGATTTCCTGTGTTGTCCCTATTATAACACACTCACATTCCCTGGACGATTCCGCCGGTTACGGAAAGTAACTCATCATCGGTGACGGTGACAATCATATCTCCTTTAGCTCTTCCGTAAACTTTTTTTATCTCAGCCTTATATGGTTTTATTCCCTTTCCGCCAAGTTCGGTATAAATATAAGCCTCCCCGTCCTTTACATCCTTTGATAATGCCGCCTTTACTTTAGCCCCTTCAACCGGAATAATTCCGCTGGAGTTGGCAAAGATACCGCCTTTTGTATTTTCCGTAATATAACCATAGATTTTTTCATCCTCGGTGAATTTACCCATAATTTCTCCCGGAGTTCCTGCTTCGCTTCTCTGCACAGATACAATATCGCAGTCAGTTATATAGCCCTTCCTGACGGTAAAGTTACGGCCGGTATCGGAATCTGATACAGAATGCCCCAGAGTCACCACCCGACCTTCTTTTTCATCGTAAAATGTCACCGTTCCCACTCCTGCAATGCTGTCACGCACCCACATACCTACCCTGTTGATGCCCGATTCGTCTTCCACGGGATTAAGCGTTGTTTCAAAAACTTCTCCGTTCCGGTCTGCCGTTATCTCTATTTCTCCCGATGAAGTAATTACCGTTTCAATAAAGCTGTCGGTATTTTTTATATCCACTCCGTTTGCAGAAAGCAATATATCTCCTTTGCACAGTCCCGCTTCAAGAGCAGGATTTTTTCCTGCTATATCCTTAAAATCCACCAAAATAAGTCCTCTGCCGTAAAGCTTTATTCCCACAACATTACCGCCCAGAACATATTCACGTCCATCTATATATCCTGATGCCGATACGCTGGAATCCTTTGTATAGTCCGCAGTCACATAGATAAGCATCAATATGGACAAAATAATTGCAAATTTTTTCTTCAAAAAAATCACGCTCCGTTCACTTTCTTAGTGTAACCGAAACGTGATTTATAATTCTTTAAATTTTAATTAATAGGAAAATTCATCCAGAGATTTAAATGTATAACCCTTTGCCCTCGCCTCATCAATGATTCTTCCCAGAGCCTCGGTATTATCCTTCGATACTGCATGAAGCAAAATCACACACCCGTTGTGAAGATAGGGCATTACACTGTCAAATGCATGATTTGCGCCCTGCTGATTGTTGGTTTCCCAATCTCTGTAGGCAAAGCTCCAGAGTACGGTTTTATAGCCAAGCTCGCTTGTTGCGGCTAAGCTCCTTTCGCTGTACGCACCCTCAGGCGGACGGAAGTAGGTCATATGCTGACCAAAAAGCTCGAAAAATCTTCTGTCAAGATTTAATATTTCCTCCTGCATTGCCGCCTTTGTTGCTTTTGAAGGCATGTTGGGATGGTTTACCGAGTGGTTTCAAACTATGTGTCCCTCATATATAATACGCCTTATGAGTTCGGCGTTTTTCTCAAGGTAATGACCGGTATTGAAAAACGCTGCCGGCACGCCTTTTTCCTTTAACGTGTCAAGAATTGCCGCAGTATAACCGTTTTCATATCCTTCGTCAAAGGTTAAATACAAAACTTTTTCAGACTGATTTCCCGCATAGATACAATTGTATTTTGCCATCATATCCTTCTGCCCCTTGGTAAACTCCGGGAAGGAATCCTTCTTTTTAACAAAGCCCCAGCCGTTATTGTCATTCGGGAGTGTATCAATATCCAAAACCGGTTCCGCTGTCTTCTCAGGTTCCTTCGGTGCTTCGGGTTCAGACTTTTCAGGCAATTTCACCGTTTCAGGCTCAGCCTTTTCTTCTACCGGCGTTTCATTTTTCGCAGGCTCATTTCCGGTGTCGGGAGGCGGAGGCAATTCTTCTTTTTCAGGAGAAGGTGCTTCCTCTTTTACCGCAGGTTTCTCTTCGGCAATTACCGGAGGAGTCTTCTCTTCTGCCTCAACTTCCGAAGATACCGCAGGCTTTTCCTCAATCATAATATTTCCCGATTCATCATAAGTAGTACAACCGGATAAAACCATGGCCGCCGTCAACAAAGATACAACCAGACTTTTCATAAAAACCGTCCTTTCTTTTAGTCCTACTTATATTATATATGCAAATGATCCGAAATTCAATGCTTTTTTTCCTGAAATAAAAAACGGAGCAAAGCTCCGTTTTTTTATAAAACACATTTTAAGAAATTTTGTGTGCGCTCGTTCTGAGGATTTGCGAAAAGCTCAGAAGGAACGCCTTCTTCCATAATTACGCCTTCATCCATAAAGATAACACGGTCCGCAACCTCTCTTGCAAAGCCCATTTCGTGGGTTACCACAACCATGGTCATACCGGAGGATGCAAGCTCTTTCATAACCTGCAGAACCTCGCCGACCATTTCCGGGTCAAGAGCGCTTGTAGGCTCGTCAAAAAGCATAATGTCGGGATTCATCGCAAGAGCTCTTGCAATGGCAACACGCTGCTGCTGACCGCCGGAAAGCTGGTGAGGATAGCTTTCCGCTTTATCGGAAAGACCAACTCTCTCCAAAAGCTCCATCGCTTTCTTTTCCGCTTCTGCTTTTGTCATTTTCTTAAGGTCAACCGGTGCAAGCATTATGTTTTTCTTTACATTCATATGAGGGAACAAGTTAAACTGCTGAAAAACCATTCCCACATTGCTACGCGCTTTATTGATATCTGTTTTTTTATCTGTGATATCTATTCCGTCAACTGTTATATTTCCAGCAGTAGGCTTCTCAAGTAAATTTATACATCTCAACATTGTGGATTTTCCGCTTCCCGAGGGACCAATTACGCAGACAACCTCGCCCTCTGTTACCTCAAGATTTATGCCTCTAAGCACTTTAAGTTCCCCAAAATGCTTATGAAGATCACTTATTACTATTTTTTTTTGCATAATCGGTTTTCCTTTCCACATAATGAGATAAAACAGTAAGTGCAGTTACAACGATGAGATAAAAGGCCGCAAGAACCGTATAAGTAGCAAGTGCTCCGCCCTGTGTCGCAGCATTTTTCGCATGATATACCAAATCACGTAATCCCAATGCCATCAATATAGACGTATCCTTAAGTGTTATTATACACTGATTAACCAATGACGGCACGGCAACTTTTATAGCCTGTGGCAAAATTACCCTACGTAAAGCTTTCACTTTAGAAAGTCCAAGGCTTCTCGCTGCTTCTTCTTGTCCCTTTGGAACAGCCAACATTCCGGCTCTGAATATTTCAGAAATATATGCACCGGCGTTAAGAGCAAGCACTATAACCGAAACAGTAAAAACTCCGCCTATCTTCGCCCACATCAAACTTATTCCAAATAATCCGAACACCTGTGGCAATGCAAAGTAGAACATAAGCCCCAGTACGATAAGAGGAGTTCCTCTGATAATCCATATATAAAACTTAGAAATCCAATTCAATAACTTTATTTTCGACAAACTCATAAAGCATGATATCAGTCCTAATATCATAGCAAAAACCAAAGAGACAACCGTTGAAAGAATGGTGATTTTAAGACCTGATAAAAAGCTCTTTCCATACAAATTAAAAACTTTTTTTAAGTCAAACATCTCTCTTATTTCTTCGAGCTTTGTCTTTTCCTTATTTTCAGACGCATCTTCTTGATTTACTGTAACTTCTTCTGTCGCATTTTCCTGCTCATTCATATTGT
>JAUNRD010000008.1:16517-18042 GCA_030535815.1 Clostridia bacterium | reverse complement strand
AGAAAAAAATAACAAAAAATACGTATTCAATTCATCATTTTTCCGCATCCTGGACAACTGCGACGGCGAAAAGAACCCTGTTTTTAAAAAGGCTTGTGGGCGTTAAAATGTATGATAAATTATACGGAAAATTCCTTCATAAATTCAAATGGCTGGAGTGGTAAGTTTGCCTGAAAAAGTACTTAAAAAATTAAATACTTATATTTTACCGCAATGGAAGGTCTGCTTTTTTACGGCACTTTTAGTGGGGCTTATGGCGCATCTTTATAAAATAACCGCCTGGATACCCAACTGGGACTCTCTGGTGTTCAGATATGATTCCCAGAATATGATAGGGCTTGGAAGATGGTTTTTGCCCGTTGTCTGCTCGGCAACATCTTTTTATGACCTGCCCTTTTTAAACGGAATCACGGCGATTTTGTTTCACGCATTGGGCGCTGTGGTTATATGCCGTATACTTAAGGTAAAGAAAAAAATCACCGCAGGACTGATTGGTGCCATAATCGTTTCCTTTCCTACGGTTACATCGGTTATGATGTATAACTACGTGGCGGACGGCTATGGAATTGCATTCTTTCTTTCGGTTCTTGCGGCATATTATATGACCAAGGAAAAGCCTGAGTATTGGCTTTCGGCACTTTTAATTGCTTTTTCAACGGGTATTTATCAGGCGTATATCACAGTTACGATAATGCTGGTGCTTTTAAGGTTAATAGACGGCATCATTTTCGGACGCGAAGGGTTTAAGGATATATTGAAAAAAGCGTTGTATATGCTTTTAACAGGCGTTTCGGGGATGGCATTATACGGAATTATACTTAAAATAATCCTCGGTTTTTTTTCAGCAGAACTACTTGACTATCAGGGAATAAACGATGCGGCAACCCTTTCCGGCATTGACATTGCAGGTTCTCTTTACAGAATTAAAGAAACCTTTAAGGATTGCTTCTTTGACTTATCGGAAGGATTGAATATTTTCGTTGCATTAAACTTTTTTGTTCTTATGTTTACGCTTGTTTATTACATCATACACATAGTGAAAAGCGGAATTTATAAAAAAATTGCAGAATAAATTATGATTATACTCCTCGGTGTTATGCTTATACTCGGAGCGGGTGCGCTTTCCTTTGTAAATGCCGGGGTTGACTATCACAATCTTATGCTTATGGGCTATGCTGTGTTTTATCTTTTCTTCATCATTCTCTACGAAAGAGGGAAGGAGAAAAATAAAAAGCGTGCTTCATTAAAATGCTGGGTGGTGCTTATAACCGCTGCAGCCATAATATCAAATCAGGTTGTCATAGCAAATGTAAGCTATCACAAGGCTCAGATGGCATATGAAAAATCCTATGGGGTGCTCATTCGTATAGCAGACCGCATTGAAGAAACTCCCGGCAGCACTTCCTGCGAAAAAATCCTTGTAATCGGCGCTCTTTCTGACAGTGAAGCCTACAGCGTAAACCTTACGCCGGATATTACCGGAATAACCGACGGTTATATTCTTCGGGCAGACGATGAAACCGTG
>JAUNRD010000008.1:944-16507 GCA_030535815.1 Clostridia bacterium | reverse complement strand
GACAAAGCGTGCTGACAAGTGCTCTTAACGATTACTGCGGCACAAGCTTTGAATTTATAAGCGGAAATGAGAAAAAAGAGTTCCTTGAAAGGAAGGACGTTGCCGCAATGAAGACGTGGCCTGAGAAGGGGTGCGTAGCGGTAATTGATGAAACGGTGGTTATCAAGCTTAGCGCAGAGGGTGAAAATTAAGTGATATATTTTTGTGCCGACGATTACGGCTTGTGCGAAACTGCATCGGAGCATATCAGGCAGTGTGTGGAAAAAGGCGTATTGAATAAAGTAAGCGTATTTCCCAATTTTGACAAGGTTGATTTGAGTAAACTATCGGAAAATAAAGACCTTCTTCTTTCTCTGCACCTTAATCTGGTGGAAGGGAAGTGTATGGCATCGAAGGATGAAATAAAGCTCATTACAGATGAAGAAGGAAACTTCAGACATACCTTCGGTGGACTTTTTGCTCTATCGTTGTTCAGAGGAAAAAAGCTGCAGGAAGCGGTTTATAAGGAAATAAAGGCACAGGTTTCATACTGGATGAGTATATTGCCCGAAAACGCAACCTTCGGCATTGACAGTCATCAGCATACGCATATGATCCCCCTGCTGTTCGATGCGCTTATACGGGTTCTTGACGAAGAGGGGTTAAAGCTGCGGTATATAAGGATTCCGTCAGAGCCTTTAAGTCCCTTTTTAAAAGCTCCATCCCTCTATTTTACATACAGCCCTGTAAACATGGTAAAACAGTGGCTCTTAAAGCTTCTCGGCGCTGTCAATAAAAAGAAAGCGAAAAAGAGGGATATTCCAACAGCCTGCTTTTTCGGGATACTTTTTTCGGGGAAAATGGATGAAAAAAGAGTAATGAAAATCCTTCCCGCATATAAAAAGCTGGCGGAAAAAAAGGGAACGGATACGGAGGTTTTGTTCCATCCGGGATATCTTACGGAAGGCGTTCCTGAAAAGAAAAACATAGTTTTCAAAAATTTTTATTTATCTGAAGGAAGAAAGACAGAGTTTGATTCCGTAATTAAATTATCAGAAAGAGGTGTTCGGTAATGCCTTATATCGATCAGGACAAGGTAGACGAAAAAACAAGGGAAAAACTGGAAGCGATTATCGAAAAATCATATGCGACCTTCTGGAGAGGGAAGAGACTTTTCGACATCTTTTTTGCTTCGTTGATTTTGCTGTTTTTTCTCCCGTTGATGATTATAATTGCATTTGTTATTGTAATTGATGATCCTTCTGCGGGACCATTCTACAAGCAGATAAGAGTGGGACGGCACGGTAAAGAATTTTATATGTATAAGTTCAGAACCATGAGAGCCAACGCCGATAAGATGATAGACGAGCTTGCAAAGCTTAATGAAATGGACGGTCCCGTATTCAAGATAAAGGACGACCCCCGTATAACAAGGGTGGGCAAGTATTTAAGAAAGCTTTCTCTTGACGAGCTTATGCAGTTTTTCAATGTATTCAAAGGGGATATGACCCTTGTCGGCCCCAGACCTCCGCTGCCCAGAGAGGTTATGTATTATACCGATTATCAGAGGCTTAGACTTCTTGTTACACCGGGAATCACCTGCACATGGCAGATTTCCAAAAACAGAAATGACATTCCCTTTGAACAGTGGGTTGAAATGGATATCGAATACATACAGACAAGAACTTACTTTAACGACATAAAAATTATGCTTAAAACCCCCGTGGTTATGCTTACGGGAACCGGCAGATAATCTGATTTGGAGTGAATAATATGAAAGTTGCTATGATAGGGCACAAGGTTGTCCCGTCAAGGCGTGGCGGAATAGAAAATGTTTTGACCACCTTATGTCCGATACTGGTTGAAATGGGTGTTGAAGTAACCTGCTACAACCGTTCCTCCGACAAGGTTGAAAACGAGTATGTGGGAACCGTAAAAGACAAGATGTATAAGGGCGTTAAAATTAAAAAGGCGTGGACTATAAATTTCCGCGGCTTTGCGGCAATGATAGCATCCTTTACTGCGGCAATCGCAGCGTCCTTCGGGAAATACGATGTTATTCACTTTCATGCGGAAGGTCCCTGCGCGGCACTGTGGATTCCCAAGCTTTTCGGCAAAAAATGTGTTGCTACGGTTCACGGGCTTGACTGGCAGAGGGAAAAATGGGGCAAAGGCTTTGCATCCCGATATATAAAATTCGGAGAGAAGATTTTAGCAAAGCACGCCGATGAAGTTATCGTATTAAGCAAGGCGGCACAGGAGTATTTCAAAGAAACCTATGGCCGCGAGACCACAATAATACATAACGGAATAAGCCGCCCGGAGAAAAAAGAGGCGGAGCTTATAAAGGAAATGTACGGACTTGAAAAGGACGGATACATTTCTCTGGTTTCAAGACTTACGGCAGAAAAAGGTGTTCATTATCTTATTGATGCGTATAACAGCATAAAAACCGATAAAAAGCTGGTCATTGCAGGCGATACCAGCGATACAGACGATTATGTGAAAATGCTTAAGGAAAAAGCAAAGGGCAATCCCGATATTATTTTTACCGGCTTCATATCGGGGGATGTATTAAAGGAAATATATTCAAATGCCTATCTCAATGTGTTGCCCTCGGACCTTGAAGGAATGTCTTTAAGCCTTCTTGAGTCCCTTGCGTACAGAAATGCACTTTTGTGTTCTGACATTCCGGAAAACACAGCGGTTGCCGGAGATAAAGCGATTTATTTCAGAAAAGGCGATGTAAGTGACCTTGCCGACAAACTCAAGGTGCTGTGCGAGGATAAAAGTCTGGTGGAAAAAGTCCGTGAGGGTGCGGATGAGTTTATTTTAAGCAAATACAGCTGGCAGGATGTTGCAAAGGAAACCTGCAGGCTTTATCAAAAATAAAAGTGAAGGTTTGTTTGATATGGATAATATGAAAAATATTGAAACAGATAATTACCCGGATAAAATTAAAGAGCTTTTTAAGGAACTGGTATCGGCGGAGCTTTATGAAAAATGGGCAGATTCCTTTGAAGCTGAAGTTACGGATGAAAAAAAGGTGACGGTTTACTACAGCGGAGAAGAAGACATTAAGGTTTTCAAAAAAGAGTGTAAGGAAATGCTTGCCTTCAGCGTTTATTCGGTAATGGGTGCGGGCGTGAAAATCAGAATAGCTAAAAAAAGCAGCTATAATTCTTTAAGCCCCAATGTGAAAAAGAATATAAAAGCGTTTAAATTTTTCGCTGTCGGCATGGTTTTTGTGTGCATCGCAACGGCGGTAATCGTTGTTTTGTGCAGCTATATAGGAAACCGCAGCTTCAGAGAGACCTTTTACAGCACCAGCAGCATAAAGGTTGACAGCCCGGTGCGCGTGATTCAGCTTTCTGATGCTCACGGTGCTTCTTACGGAAAAAACAACAAAAAGCTTCTTGAGCGTATAAAAGCACTTGATCCCGATATCATAATCTGCACAGGGGATATGGTGGATTCCGTAACGGGGGACCTTGAATATGCCCTTTACCTTGGAGAAGCGCTTTCCGGGATTGCACCTTCATATTATGTATACGGCAACAATGAGGTGGAAGGCATATATGACTTTCCGCTTAACGAAAAAGAGCTTGATGAAAAGTTCGGATTTAGTAAGGATAACCGCGATGAAACGGCGCTTTTAAGCCTTGAGGATACTTTTGAAGAGCAGCTTGAAGCGACGGGAATCAAGGTTCTTAAAAACGAAAAGGACACCATAAAGGTTAAAACCATGACCATAGATGTATATGGAGTGCTGAATTCAAATCCCTCATCCTTCTGGTCATATTCCGAAAAGGCGTTTATGGATTATGCTTATGAAGACACGGATAACCTTAAAATCACAGCGGTGCATGAGCCCTTCATTTTTGAGGAGTTTGCTCCGGATTTCTGGGGCGACCTTATGCTGGCGGGGCATACCCACGGCGGTGTAATGCGAATTCCGGTGCTTGGCCCTCTTTTCACAAAGGAAGGCGGATTGCTTCCTGAACGGGGAGGCTCCTTTGTATACGGAAGATACGATGCGGCAGGAAAGCCGTTAATCGTAAGCTCGGGGCTTGAAAATTCAAGCATTTTCCGCATAAACAATCAGCCTGAGCTGGTTATCATAGATATCAACAAATTCTGATCCGGGGGGTGAGGATAAAATGATTACTGATTTACTTCAAAAACTGATATTTCTGGTGGTAGGATTGCTGTTTGTAGTATCCGCAGCGATTATAGTTCTCCGCTGGAAGAATATCAATAAAACGGAACGTACCCAGATTATCAAAACCGCAGAATATTTTAATGCGTGGGTAATACTTATATGTTTTGTCACTACATTGGTATATGGAATTTTTAATCATTACGAAATGAAAAAATCCGTCCACGCAATAGTTTCCTTAAATTATTCCGAGGCATCCCAGGCCCTTAACTCCAACGGAACAAGATACAATATGGCGGAAATCATCAGTGACGAGGTGGTTGAAAGAGCCATTGAAAAAGGCGCTCTTGAAAACGTTACGGTAAAACAGCTTAAAAACTGTCTTCTTGTTTATCCTTGTGTGCAGGGCGGCGTAGGCGATGAATCCCAGTATCACATTTCCACTGAGTTTGCGGTGGAGTATCACGCCTCCAAGGATACGGACCATCTGGATTCTGAAAATGTAATAAAGCTGATAACTGCAGCTTACAAGGAATATTACATTGAAAAATACACTGACAACTTCAGTCTGGACCCGGAAAAGCCGGATTTTTCCGAAATGGAATATATGGATATAGTTCTTTATTTAGATAAGGAAACCCAGGCAATACTCAATTATCTTTACGGAATGGCAGGAAAAAATAACAGCTTTGTAACGGAAAACGGAAGCACCTTCAATTCCATTGCAGGCAAGGTTTATCAGTTCAAGGAAACCCAGATAAATCAGAATTTAAGATCCCTCATTCTTCAGAACGGAATAGTCAGGGATAAAGACGGGTATGTTGACAGACTTTCCTATCAGAATAAAAATGTGGATTTTGACCGTCAGAAAAATCAGGCATCCTATGATTTGTGCAATCAGGCAATTGCCATGTACAGCGAGGAAATGACAAGGGTTGTTCTGGTCCCCACCTGGGATAAGGCGGGCAAATACTATATGGGAAGAACAAAGGTTGGCGTTGACGAGCTTTCCGTAATGGCGACTGATTTCAGCAATTATGTGGCATCCAACGAAAAGGAAATCATGGATAATAATCTTATAATGGATAAAATTGCTTCAAACGAAGGCACAGTTTCTCTTTCTTCTGCGGCAGATTCTCTTATAGAGACGATTTATGAAAGCATCAAAGGCTTTGAAAAGGAAGCAATAAATGCAGGCAGAGAGTATTCACGCCATAAAATGAATCAGTGTATAGCGGTAAGCATTTACGGAATTTCTTTGATGAGTGAGCTTAAAACGCTGGTGGTTTTCGCCGCTTTTGCATATTTATCGCTGATTCTTTACCACATTTCAAAGAAATTTCCCAAAAAGGCATAAAGGAGGATGGCAATGAAAAATTTTCAGATTTTAAGATACTTAAAAAAGCTTCTTCCGATAATCGTTGCTTTCTGCCTTCTTTTGACATATGCCGTTCATTTCAAGCTCAAAAGATCCAATACGTATATAGCATCCGAGGTTATTCATTATAACGATGCTGCGGCTGAGCAGGGGCTTGCTCCCACGGGCGACAAGCTGGATGTAAATGAAATAAAATCCTCTGCGGTAATGTCAAAGGTGGTTGACAAGATGGGGCTTACGGGGATTTATTCCGTTGACAGCCTTATCTCAAGAATTGACATAACCGCCATTGAAGATAAGGATAAGGTTGCCCAGAAAGAAGCCAAGCTTGAAGAGGGTGAAGAATACATATATGAGCCCAGCACTTTCATCGTTTCCTTTGCCGCAACAAGCGGAGAAGGTCCGGATTTTGCAAGAACGGTGCTTGATGAAATACTTGATGTTTATTTCGAACAGTTCAGCCAGAAATATGTAAATGTTGCCCCGGCAAACAACACCATAGAAAACCTCAATAAAAACGATTATGATTTTATTGAAATGATGGAGCTTATTGATACAAGCATTGAAAACACACAAACCACCTTGTATCAGAGAATAGACCAGAATAATTATTACAGATCAACCGAAACAGGCGTTTCCTTTGCCGAGCTGGCAGATGATTTCAATTATTTAAGGCAGGTCAAGGTTTCGTCCATTTTCTCAAAGATTTATAAGTATCAGATAACCAAGAATAAGTCGGTTCTTATATCGGACTATACAACGAGAATAGACAACAACAATATTTCAAACGAAAAGGATAAAAGTCTTGTTGAGGACATTGTTGAAGTTATTGATGCTTATGTAAAGAAAATGAGGGATTCGGGAAATACCAACATAAGCTATGAATATATTCTGGACAACCTTCATGAGCGTAATGTTCAGGACTATGTAGGGGACCAGACCGTAACCTATGACGAGCTTATTTACAGCTGGAGAGACAGAAATGAGAGCAAGGAGCACGCCATCATTGACACGGCATACTGTAACTATGTTCTCGATACATTCACAAGCTGCACCGGAAATTGTGCAGATGCCTGCCAAAGCTCCCATCTTACCTGTATGGAACTTTGTGATGCAGAGTATGCAAAGGTAAGAGCGGAAGTGGAAGAAGAAATTGATGACCTTCTTGAAAAGCTTACGGTTCTTTACGATACAACAATGAAAACCAACGACGAATACAATAAATTCCTTGGTGCAAGCTACATTTCCATATTGTCCTCTGCATCCGTAAGGGAAAGCGTAAATGTAACCCTTTACACGGCAATTGCATTTTTCTTCCTTATGGTTCTTTTCTCCGGCGGAGCAATTGTGCTGGGAAGAGCAGGCGATATTATAAATTACATTTTCTACACAGACCATCTTACGGAATTCAATAACAGAGCATATCTTGATAAATACCTTAAAGCCAAAAACAAGAAGCTTCTTGATGACGGCGTGGTTTACTGTATGGTTGATATAACAAACCTTTCTTCCATCAACGGAGTATATGGAAGGGATGCAGGCGACGATGTTATAAGAATGTTCCGTACCTTCATAAAGGAAGGCTTCGGCAAGTTAAAGACAGAGTATATCTATAACGGCAACGGAAGCTTTGTCTTGCTTACGGAAGAGGTTGATTATATCACGGTTGAGGATATTATGAGACTATTCAGATTGCGGCTTGATGAAAGAGACGAGCACAAGGAAGTTGTAATCGAGTACAAAATAGGTATTGCCGAAACATATAAGGAAAACAAAACGGCAAGAAAATTGCTTTCTGAAGCAATTGAAAACAAAAAGAGCTATACTTCGGATTTAAGTAACAGCTCTCTGTAAAAAATGAGCATATTGAGAGGAGGGCAGAATGCGTGGAAAATAAAATTCTTGAAAAAGCAAAAGTATTTTATTTCATGGTTGTAGCAGTGATGATGTATTATTTCCTCAATGAATACATTGACATCGGACTGCACGTTACATACCGTCACGCCTTTGCCCTGGTCCTCTTCGGAAGCGCAACGCTTGTGTTTTTGTATAAGCCCAACATTGCAAGGGGCTTTTCGGCGTTTTGCGATGCCTGCGTTTACAGCATCCCACTTCTTGTAACTACTGTGGTTTCGCTTTTTATATGGTTTATGGGAACGGTGGATACAGGCGTTATTTCAAGAGGTCTTTCAAGCTCATTCATTTATGCCAATATGCTGTCTTTTGCCCTGGGGGCGGGAGCGATGCTCTACATCTTCGGGAAAAGGGGCATATGGTATAATCTTGTGGCAATTTTAATTGCAAATATTTTAATGATACTCACGGTCATTGCGCAAAACGGAATAGCCGGCTTCTTTTCGGAATTCATAACGCTGGTGGTAACCTTTGCGGGCGTAACCGGCGATATAATAGTCCAGGCGGAAATCCACGAGCTTGCCTTCTGTCTGGGAGCATATCTTATATATATGCTTTATAAGCCCAAGAAAGATATTGTATATTTTATATTGCTCGGATTAAGTGTTTTCTGTTTTCTTGCAGCTTTCAAGAGAATTGCGATTATCGCCATTGCAGTCGCACTTTTCTTCGGCTATCTTCTTAAGTTTATCGCAAAGTACAATGAAAAAACTGCAGGAAGGCTGGTTACGTTTTTTTCAATCATCGTGATTATACTGCTGATAAGCTATATCGCCATTATAAAAATGGGAGCCTTCGAGCTTCTTGAAGAAGCGGGAATAAATACAAGCGGCCGTGTGGAAATTTACGATGCGGTGGACGAGTTTTATGAGTTTTCTCCCGGATTTTTAGGCAACGGAATAGGATTTTTGACATATCAGCTTAACACATTTATGAGTGTGGGAGTTGCGTCGGTGCATAACGACTTTCTTCAGCATTTTATAGACCTGGGGTTCTGGGGGTATATAATATGGCTTACGTCAATGACTCTGGTAAGAGTGTGGTATTTCGGAAGACGGGGAAATGTGGACGGAGCTATAGTTACATTTATACTCACACTTTATCTTATAATTGTATCAACAACGGATAACACCATGAACTACCCGTTGCTTACGGGCGTTCTGGCGATTCTGATGATGGGAAACAGCTTTACGGACAACGTTTGCCACACCGAAAATAAAATGTTTGGTCATGTTTCCGAGGTCAACCGGGAAGAGGACGGTGATTCTTTGCTATGAAAATTCTTATGGTAAATAAGTTTCTGTATCCCCGCGGAGGAAGCGAAAGCTATATGCTCTATCTTGCGGAATACCTTAAAAAGCTGGGCCACGAGGTTGAGTTTTTCGGTATGTACGATGAGGGAAACACTGTGGGAAACAGTGCTTGTCAGTACACACAGAATATGGATTTTCACGGAAAGGGCATTAAAAGGTTTCTCTATCCCTTCAAGATAATCTATTCCTTTGAAGCAAAAAAGAAAATTATGAAGGTTATTGATGACTTCAAGCCCGATATCGTCCATATGAACAATATAAACTTTCAGCTTACCCCTTCCATAATTTACGGCATAAAAAAGCGGGGAATTCCTCTTGTTCAGACGGTGCACGATTATCAGATGATATGCCCCAATCACCTTCTTTACAATTTTGATAAAAACGTACCCTGCGAAAAATGCACCGGGGGAAGGCATATAAATTGCATAAAAAATAAATGTATTCACGGCTCATTTGTAAAAAGCCTTATCGGAGTAATTGAGGCAAAGCTCTACGCCTTTTTGAAAACCTATAAAAAGGTGGATTTGTTCGTTTGCCCCAGCAATTTTCTTGAAAATAAACTTCTGTCAGCAAAGTCGTATTATAAAGGCAAAACGGTGACGATACATAATTTCATAAACAAGGAAAAGTTTTCCGATAAGGACTTAAAGGAAGAAGACTATATTCTTTTTGTGGGAAGGCTTTCCAAGGAAAAGGGAATTGAAAATATTGCCGGAGCAGCAAGGCTTTTGCCGGAATATAAATTTGTCATTGCGGGAAGCGGCCCCGACGAAGAAATGCTTTCGGGCGTTTCAAATATTCATCTTGCGGGCTTTCTTACCGGAGATGCGCTTACGGAGCTTATGGGGAAGGCGAAGGTTCTTCTGCTGCCTTCGGTGTGCTATGAAAACTGTCCTTTATCCATTCTTGAGGCACATTCCATGGGTGTTCCTGTGGTGACGATGAACTCGGGTGGCATGGCGGAGCTTGTAAAGGATGGGGTTACGGGAACCTTGGTTACCGAGCCTACGCCGGAAGGCATTGCCGTAAAAATAAAGGAAACATTAGAAAATGAAGAATATTACAAAACGCTTAAAGAAAACTGTAAGAAAGAAAAAGAGGATATTTTAAGCGTGGGAACATATACAGATATTTTATTGAAGGAATATGAAAAACTCATTGCGAGGTGAAAAAAGTGCCGAAAATAAGCATTATCGTTCCGGTGTATAACGCGGAAAAATATCTTGACAGATGCATAAAGTCTTTGCAGAATCAGACATTTGGTGATATAGAAATAATTCTGGTTGACGATTCTTCAAAGGATTCATCTCCTGAAATATGCGAAAAAGCAAAAACGGAGGATTCCCGCATAAAGGTTATACACAAGGTAAATGAGGGTGCTGGAAAGGCGAGAAATGCGGCACTTTCCATAGCGGAAGGAGAGTATATAGGCTTTCTTGATTCTGACGATTATGTTGAAAAGGAAATGTTTGAAACCCTTTATAAAAAAGCGGAGGAATATAAATCCGACCTTGTGATGTCGGGAGTGCTGTTTGTGGACGGAAATATGTTCAGCGAAGAGGGCAGATGCATAAAGAAATCCTATTTTGAGTGTGACACTCACTTTGAAACGAAAGAAGAGCTTAAAAAGCTTAAAATGGGCATTGTGGGCGCAACGCCCGATGATGAGGATGACAGTAAATACGGCATGAGCATCTGGAAAAATCTGTTCAGGCTGGATGTAATAAGAGAAAACAACATTACATTTGAGTCAGAGCGGGAAATGCTTTCGGAAGATGCACTTTTTATGATAGATTACATATCCTGTATAAAAAAAGCAACGGGAATCAACGAAGCTTTTTACAATTATATAAGGAATGAGGATTCAATTTCAAAATCCTATAAAAAGGACAGATTTGAAAAAAGCCTTGTCTTTGTAAGCGAGGTTGAAAAAAGATTCGGGAAAGACATCCCGAAAGAGGAGTATAAAATTTATACAGACAGATTCTGGCAGGCAATGTGCCGTGTTTTATGCTCCCAGGAAATAATGTATGCAAAGGATAACAGCATAAAATATAAAGCTCTTAAGGAAAGGCTTAAGGCGTTGTGCACCCATGAGTTGACGGTTAGCACGCTTAAATCCTATCCCATAGGAAAACTTCCCCTTAAGCAAAGGGTGTTTGCATACGGGATGAAATACAGATGGTATTTATTCCTGAAATTACTTGTAGGACTAAGAAGCAGATAGGTGAAAGATATGTTTTTTTCTGTAATAGTACCTGTATATAAGGTAGAAAAATATTTGCCAACTTGCATTGAAAGCGTTCTTAATCAGAGCTTTTCTGATTTTGAGCTTATTTTAGTTGACGACGGGTCACCGGATGCTTGTCCCGGAATCTGCGACAGTTATGCATCAAAGGATGAACGAATAAAAGTTGTTCATAAAGAAAACGGCGGTCTTGCCTCTGCAAGAAGAGCGGGGATAAAGGTGGCAACGGGTGATTATGTTTTCAATCTGGATTCGGATGACCTTATTGAAAACGACACGCTGGAGTGTGCCCATAACATAATAAAGAAATATGAGTGCGAAATGGTTTCTTTCTCCTACAGATGGGTGAAAAACGGAAAAACCGTTAATATATCGGATGACTGTCTGCCTGAAGGAATTTATAAGGGAGAAGACATAGAAAAGCAAATTTATCCTAAGCTTCTGATGGATAAAAATATGAATCATATTTCCTATTATCTTTCGGGGAAGGCGGTAAAAAGGGAACTTCTTACTCCTAACCAGCTGGGGGTAAGCGAAAAAATATCCCTTGGCGAAGACCTTTGCTGTACGTTTTCCTGCTATCTTGCTACAAAAAGCGTGTATATAAGCAAAAAAACAGCTTATTTGTATACCGTGAGAGAGGATTCGTTATCAAAGGAATTCAACACAAAGCAGATTTATCTTATAGAAGATGTCATAAATGAAATAAGCAAAAACCGTGTGGAAAAAATAGCGGATTATGAGGAGCAGCTTTGCCGCTATTCCTGCTTTATGTGTTTTACAATACTGGCATCGGCGTCAGAGGGTAATTATAAAGAAAGTATAAAAACAATCAAGGAAAACATAGAAAACTCATTACACAACGAAAAAATAAAGGCAGCGGAGTTTGAAAAAATATCGCCGAAAAGCAAAATAGCCATATCCCTGATGAAAAGAGGAAGCTATAAAAAGGCGTTTTATTTTCTTAATCTGTGTAAAAAAATCAAGAAAGTTCTTGGGAAAGGGTGAATTAAATGAAGCCTGACATATCGGTAATTATGAGCGTTTATAACGGCGAGACATATCTTAAAGAAGCCGTGGAAAGCATAATAGGGCAGACCTTTTTGAATTGGGAGCTTATTATAATAAACGACTGCTCAACTGATTCCACCGCAGAAATTCTTGCGGAGTTTTCCCGCAGGGATGAAAGGATAAAGGTGCATACAAACGAAGTCAACTTAAAGCTTCCCGCTTCGCTTAATAAGGCTATTTCCCTTTCTTCCGGCAAATATATTGCAAGAATGGATGCGGATGATATTTCGCTTCCCGACAGGCTGGAAAAGCAATTTGCATTTATGGAAGAAAACAGCGATGTTTCATTGTCTTCCTGCAGATTTATGACCTTGAAAAACGGGGTATATGCATCCGGAGGCGCCGGTGGGAAGTGCGACTTTCCGGCACTTCGGGCAATGCTTCTTGTGTCAAATCCCATTTTGCATCCCGGCGTAATAGCAAAGGCGGAGGTTATGAAAAAATTCAATTATGATACAAGCCTTACCTGCACCGAGGACCTTGAACTGTGGACAAGGATGGCAGCGGAAAATTTGAAAATAGAAATTCTTCCCGAATGCCTTCTTATATACAGACTTCACGACAAGCAGATAACAAGCACAACCCTTGAAAGACAGCACACGGAAGTGCTTAAGATACAGCAGAAATATTACGGTAAGCTTTTAACTGAAATGGATGAAGAAATGCAGGAATTTTATATAAGCGGAGTCTATTTCAAGGAAAAAGCAGATGTTGATAAATTTAACAGATATGCTGCATGGCTTAAAAAGGAAACAGCGAAAAGCTTTGATAAAAACAGCATAAACTATGCGCTTCTTGAAATCCTGGCGGAATATAAAAGATGCGGTGTGGCAAAAAAGGATATTTTTTCGGCAATGCTTAAGTTTAATCCCTGTTTTCTTATAAAAGAAATTTTGCGCAGGAAAAAAGCTGCCGGAAAAGACATTGAAAAATGTATTAAGGTTGCAAAAGACAGAGGTCTTAAGCAGACAGCAGGAAGTAAGGAGTACCCTATCTTTGAAAAATAGGCGTCAGGAGCTTGTAAAATGAAATTTTTTGAATACCCTTATGTAATAATAACAATTCTTGCAATGGTTATCTTTGTAATGGGGCTTTTCGGACTGTATTTTACGGTTAAGTCCGTGAAGACAGCCAAAGGAACGGCAAAGAAAAGCTTTTGCGGAACAGGAAAAATTGAAAACGATTTTGAAAGAGCAGGAACTCTTGGGAAAAGTCGCACACTCATATATATTTCCCTGTCACTTGACGGCATGAAGAGGTTGTATCCGGAATCAAAGGCGGAAAGAATGTATGAAACTGTCAAAAAAATTCTGTTTGGTCATATGTGCATTGAAGCAGGGGGAGAAATTTCCCTTTACGGAAAGGAAAATTTCATTTCTCTTAACGCCTTGAGTGCCGAGGAAACGGAAAGTCTTATTGACAAATGCCTCGGGGAAATAAGTGAGGCTTTTGCAGCTCACGGCGCGGTTAATGTGGTTCGCATCAACTTCGGATATTATGTGACAAGTGCAACGGATGTCCCCTTCAAAACAGCTCTTGTAAGAGCAAAGCAGGCGTGCAGCATGGCAGAGGATAAAGATGTGCTCTACGCTCGGTGGGACAGCTCCAACGGAAAGGCCTTTGAAAGAAAAATCAAAATTGAAAACAATATCCATAACGAAATTGATAATAACAAATTTTTCCTTGAGTATCAGCCCATGCTGGATGCAAAAACGGAAAAAATCATCGGCGCAGAGGTTTTATCCCGCCTCAATTCCGAAACAGAAGGGGTTCTGACGCCGTACTTTTTCCTTTCTGCTGTTAACAACGTGGGGCTGAATGAAAAATTTGACTACTATATTTTTGAGAAAAACTGCAAGTGGATTTCGAGCGACAGGGAAAACCGCAGTAAATATGTATACACCATCAATTTTTCCCGCAGTACGCTTTGTGATAAAAATCTGGCAGATAATTTAATAAAAATTGCGGAAAAATACAGCATTGACTATAAGTGTATTGCGGTTGAAATCCTTGAAGACAAGGACCTTAAGGACGAAGAAAAGGAGATAATGATAAATAATCTCAAACGTCTTAAGGAAAAGGGTGTGCTCATTCTTCTTGATGACTTCGGAAAGGGCTATACAAGCTTCGGGGATCTGACAGATTTTGATATAAACATTGTAAAAATCGACAAGGCAATAACGCAGAATGCCATAACCGAAACCGGGTTGGTAATTCTTAAAAACATTATAAAAACCGCTCACGACTTGGGATTTAAAACCCTTTGCGAGGGAATAGAAACAGAAGAACACAAAAAAGTTGTTGTAGAGGCAGGCTGTGATATACTTCAGGGGTACTATTTTTATCGCCCCATGCCTGTTACCAGACTCGAAACACTATTTGAAAAACAGTAAGGTGATATTATGTTATCCGTGATTATTCCGGCTTATAATGAAGAAAAATGCATAAGGCGCGCATATGACACCATAAATGCTTTGCTTAATGAAAATAAAATTGAGTGCGAATTTATCTTTGTGGATGACGGATCCAAGGATAAAACCTATGAAGAGATAACAGCTCTTTCCGTGGAAAAGGACAATGTGACGGGACTGCATTTTTCCAGAAATTTCGCAAAGGAATCGGCAATCTCGGCAGGTCTTGCGACGGCGGGAGGAAACTGTGCAGTTGTTATTGACTCAGATCTACAGCATCCGCCGGAAAAAATAATCGAAATGTACCGCCTCTGGGAAGAAGGATATGAGATTGTTGAAGGCATTAAAAGAGCACGCGGAAATGAAAAAAAGATGCACAGGTTCGGTGCTAAACTTTTCTATTCCGTAATAAGCCGTATGGCGGGCTTTGACATGGCAAATTCTTCGGACTTCAAGCTTCTGGACAGAAAAGTAGTGGATGTAATAAATAAAATGCCGGAGCGAGGTTTTTTCAGAGCTATTTCCTATTGGGTGGGATACAATAAAACCACCGTTGAGTATGACGTTAAAGAGAGGATAGACGGGGAGTCCAAATGGTCAACAAAGGGACTTATCAGATATGCATTTTCAAACATCACGTCATATTCCACGGCTCCGATGCAGATAGTAACTGCTCTTGGAGTTGCGATGCTTGTAATATCGGTTATCTTCGGAGTCTGGGCGCTTATTGATAAAATAATCGGAAGAGCACTGGAAGGTATGACAACGGTTATAATTATCACGATTTTCATCGGTAGCATAATTATGATAAGCCTGGGCATCATAGGGTATTATATTGCGAGGATATACGAGGAAATCAAGGGAAGGCCCAAATACATAGTATCTTCCACGGTGAAGAGTGATAAAAAAGGGAAGTAAATTTAAGGGAAATAAAAATATACAAGGAGGAGTACAGAAAATGGATAAGATAATAATGATTATAGTAATATCTGCATTTTTTGTGCAATCAGCTTTTCTTGCAGCATTGTTTTTCCGCATAAAAAGAATTGAAAAAAGTAAAAAGTTTTATACAGATGTAATTGAAGGTGCA
>JAUNRD010000008.1:0-934 GCA_030535815.1 Clostridia bacterium | reverse complement strand
GGCTAAAAAGGAAGAGACCGGAAAGAAGGATGTAAAGAGCGACGTTGAAACGGCAAAAACAACAGAAAGTATTCTGGAAGGCATCAAAAACAATGAGTTTAAGATGTTTCTTCAGTTTGTTGTTGACAGTAAAACCAAAAAAATTGTTTCGGCGGAAGCGCTTTCAAGGTGGGATAATCCCGAAAAAGGGCTGACAGGTCCCGGTTATTACATCGGTCACATGGAAAAGACAGGGCTTATCAGCAAGCACGACTTTTATATGTTTGAGCTTGCCTGCCGTCAGCTTGAAAAGTGGAAGGATACGGTGTATAAGGACATTTCCATATCCTGCAATTTCACACGGATAACACTTTCCGAAGAAGACTGTATAGATAAAATCAAGGCAATTTTGAATTCCTACAATTTTGACAAGTCAAAGCTGGCAATCGAAATTACGGAAGATGCCATTGAAAAAAATATGGAAACTGCAATTAAAAATGTAAAGCTTTGTAAGGAGCTGGGCTTCAAAATTTATCTTGATGATCTGGGAAGCGGCTATACAGCCCTTGCCAATCTTTGTGACTATCCGATTGATATCGTAAAGATAGACAGAGATATTCTGCTTAAAACCGGAACCAAGAGAGGAAAGGATTTGCTTCTTGGCATCATTGCGCTTGCCCATAACCTGGATATGCCGGTAATTTGCGAGGGAGTGGAAACAGAAGAGCAGAACACACTTGTTTCAGGGTCGGATTGCGACTATATTCAGGGATGGTATTACACAAAGGCTATTCCCACGGAGGAATGTGAGGCTTTTGTAAAAGAACATTCTTCCAAGTATGCCAATGTATAAGTATAACAGAACAAAAAAAGACTGTCGGATACGACAGTCTTTTTTGCTTATTAATGTCTTTAGACCGTTGAGTACGCGAAGCGTGCGAAACAAAAAACCACC
>JAUNRD010000210.1:178-4176 GCA_030535815.1 Clostridia bacterium | reverse complement strand
TGCTTTTTATTTGAAGGCGTCATTTCCCGTCCGCGGCTTTTAAAATATTCCGTAATCTGAGAAAGTGCCGCTTCGTCCGTCTTAAGCGGCATATTAAAATATTCTGCCACGGTTTCCTTTGTCATATCGTCGTATGTGGGACCAAGGCCGCCTGTCATAATAACGCAGTCACTTCGGGAAAAGGCAAGGTCAAGGGATTCTTTTAGTCTTTCTGCATTGTCGCCCACGACCGTGTGATAGTGGACGTTCAATCCAAGCTCGGAAAGCCTTGCAGTGATAAACTGGGCATTGGTGTTAGATATCTGCCCCATTAAAAGCTCGGTTCCGATTGCGAGTATTTCAGCATTCACGTAAGTCAATCCTCTCAAGATTAATATTTTCTTATGTTTATTGTCTCAATTCCTTCGATGGCCTTCTGACAAAGCTCATCAAAGGGAATGTGACTTTCGCTCTTTAATATATTTTCGATGTTGGGGCGTGTTGTCGGGTGCTTGGGTGTAAACACCGTACAGCAATCCTCATAGGGGAGAATGGAGGTTTCAAAGGTGTCGATTTTTCTTGCAATCTGAACGATTTCGTCCTTATCCATACCTATGCAGGGGCGGAAAACGGGAATATCAGTAACAGAATCGGTAACGCCAAGTGCCCACACTGTCTGGCTTGCAACCTGACCGATGGATTCGCCTGTGATAAGGCCCTGACACTCTCTCTTTTTGGCAACCTCATTTGCAATTTTCATCATCATTCTTCGCATAATCAAGGTCATATGCTCGGAAGGACAGTTGTCACGGATGGCAAGCTGTGCCTCGGTGAAGGGAACGATGTGAAGGGGCATACTTCCTGTATAATCTGCAATGCGGTCAGCCAAGGTCAAAACCTTTTCCTTTGCCTTTTCGCCTGTATAGGGATAGCTGAAAAAGTGAATTCCCTCAACGTAAACGCCGCGCTTTGCAATCATATGTCCTGCAACTGGGCTGTCGATACCGCCGGATAATAAAAGCATAGCGCGTCCGTTGGTGCCCGTGGGCATACCGCCTGCTGCCTTTATTCTGCCTGCGTAAACGAAAGCGTCGGTATCTCTTACTTCAACGCGTACAACCACGTCGGGATTTATTACGTCAACCGTAAGATGGGGGAAGGCATCAAGAAGTGCACCGCCCACCATTGCGGAAATTTCCGGGGACTTATAGGGGAAGGTCTTGTCCGCACGGCGTGACTCAACCTTGAAGGTATTAACGCCCATAAGAGCATCGCTTAAATACTCGGGAGCGAAGTTCATAATCTTTTCCATATCCTTTTCGATTATGCCAGCGCGGGAAAGGTTTACAATTCCGAAAACCTTGGAAAGGCGACCTACCATTTCGTCAATATCGTCTTCTCTTTCGGGAAGCACGTAAACCGTTGCCTGCTGGTCGTAAATTTGAAAGTCGCCCACGGCTTTAAGGCTTCGCTTCATATTGCCCTTAAGCATATCCTGAAAACGGCGGCGGTTTCCGCCCTTTAATATAAGTTCGCCGGTTTTGGCAAGTATCATTTCTCTCATCTTAATATCTCCAGTTTCTTTAGTATAGTTTGGTATGTTTCTTCAAGCTCCTCTGCTGTTGTGTGCTTTGAAAAGCTAAAACGTATTGCATTGTCGGGGTAGGGAACGTTCATGGCAGCCAAAGTGGAACTACCCTTTGCGCCTTTGGCGCAGGCTGAGCCTGAGCTTACATAAATTCCTTCTTCGGAAAGGGCATTAAGCATTATCTCCGAGCGGATTCCCTTGAAGGATACATTCAATACATAGGGGACGGAAGCATCGAGGTTTCCGTTTAAGCAGACATCAGGAAGGCTTAAAAGCTTTTCGGCAAAGTCCTTTTTAAGCTCTGCCATGCGCTCGTAATGCTCTCCCGGATTAATTTCTGCTGCTGCGGTGCCAAAGCCTGCAATACCCACCATATTTTCTGTGCCGGAGCGAATATTTCCTTCCTGACCGCCGCCGAAGACGATGGGCTTAAGGCTCGTAACCTTGTCGCCTTTGTATAATGCACCCACGCCCTTGGGACCGTGTACCTTGTGACTGCTTACGGTCATTAAGTCAATGCCCCAACGAGAGGGGTAAAGGTCGATTTTTCCGTAGGACTGCACCGCATCCACGTGGAAAAGTGCCCTCGGCGCTTTTCGCTTTATCATGGGAGAAAGCTTTTCTATGGGAAGAATTGCTCCTGTTTCGTTGTTGACGTGCATAACGCTGACAAGTGATGTCTTGTCGTTGACGGCATCCAATATTTTTTCCGCTTTTACGCTTCCGTCCTCCTCGGGAGCTACGAAAACCGCTTCAAAGCCAAGGGTTTCAAGATGCATAAATGCATTTTTAACCGCATCGTGTTCAATCGCCGTTGTGACAATTCTTTTACCTGCCTTTATGTTGGCACCACCGATGATGGCAAGATTGTCGCTTTCCGTTCCGCCCGATGTGAAAATTATGTTTTTCGCATTGGCATGAAGCGATGCGGCAACGGCTTCTCTTGCTTCATTAAGTATACGCTCCGACGAAAGCCCTAAGGTATAGCGGGAGGAGGGGTTTCCGAACTCCTCTTCCATCATACGGATTGCGGCCTTTACGGCAGATTCCGACGGCTTTGTCGTAGCACTGTTATCAAGATAAATCAAAGGAAACATCCTTTCTTTTTGCATTACCTTATATTATACAATAAAGAAAAAGAAATTTCAATAAATAAATGAGATTTATTTCACCATCCGGTCATTCTGAGGCGAAGCCGAAGAATCTCTGCTTTAGTCAGGTAGAGCAAGCCCCACCCCTACAAAAAATATAGGGAACGGCCCTGGTCGTTCCGAAGAGGCAGCTAATAAAAAAGACGGCAACTGCCGTCTTTTGATCTTATTTTTTATATGGCTTTAATGTTTCAGGTAATCCCAAAAGGTAGTTTGCGGAAATTTCAAAAAATGTGCATATTGCTTTAAGGTCTGAAAGGCTCGGCTCGTAGGTGTTGCTTTCGATATATGAAACCTTTCGCTGTGTTATACCAAGCTCTTTCCCGAGCGAACCTTGCGTTAAATCCATATCCTCTCTGAGCTGTCGCACCTTTTCTCCAAGAGTCATATTTATATGCATAAAACCACCGCCTGTTATATTTTTCTATAGTATATTATAGACGGAAAATATCTATTGACTTTTAGACGGAAAACGTCTATAATGAGAAAGGAAATATCTGAAAAATAAAAAGGAGTTAGTGTTATGAAAATCAAAAAAAGTATAGGCATAATATTTATGCTGGTTGTAGTTATTGGTATATGTGCATCTTTGATGGCATATGCCGAGACATCTATTTTGCCAGGCGATTTCAATGGCGATGGGATAGTAAATGGCAAAGATGTAACAAGGCTAAGAAAATATATTAATAGCCACAATGCAGAAGGTGAAACGCAAGGTATTGAAATATTTGAAGAAGCGGATGTAGACAAAAATGGAATCTTAGATGCGCAGGACTTAGAAATTCTCAAAGTTTCTCTTGCGTTCTATAATGAAGATACAGATGATTCCGTTATAAAATATGGGTTTAAAATAATTGATGGACACTTTTATTTCTTTGGAGAAGACGGAAGAATCAGAAAAAACATAACAGAGAATGGTTATCGTTTTGGTTCGGACGGAAAACTTATAGGTAATAATATATTCGTTACAATCAATAACAATACGTATTATATGATAAATAATAAGGTTGTAAAAAATTACTATATAATAAACGGCAACATCTATAACTTTGGTGACGACGGTGCAATGAAAAAGGACTGCGAACATGACGGACATCGCTTTGGCCCCGACGGCAAACTTGAAGGCACGGATATCTTTATAACAATCAACAACAATACATATTACATGGTAAATAATGTAATAGTAAAAAATTATTATGTAATAAACGGCAACATCTATAACTTCGGTGACGACGGTGCAATGAAAAAGGACTGCGAACATGACGGACATCGCTTTGGCC
>JAUNRD010000210.1:0-78 GCA_030535815.1 Clostridia bacterium | reverse complement strand
CCGACGGCAAACTTGAAGGCACGGATATCTTTATAACAATCAACAACAATACGTATTACGTAGTGAACAATGTAATCG